>CAZMCO010000005.1:19331-44363 GCA_964565215.1 uncultured Candidatus Saccharibacteria bacterium
AAATTCTGACCATAAAAAACATTAATTACATTTCTATCCCAAAGATGCCAAAATTGATGAAGATTGACAAAAAATACCATGATTAGCTGTAAAAAGCCAATTCCTAAAGTCAGACCAATAGCTACTTTAATTGCCCCAATAATCTTAAAAATGATTTCTTTGTTCTTAGCAACTAAATTTCTAATAATAATATAGAGAAGAAAAATATTAATTATAAAAAGAAGTTTTTTTACTCCGACCCAAACATCATCAGCTATTAAAAGCGACAAACAACCAATTAATAAAAAGATACCGGCTAAATATTCTATAAAATAATGTTTAAATTTTTCTTTTAATTTCCAGCTGATTGAAATACCGTGTCTGAAAAACATAACCAAAAATAAAATTGCCAATAAAATTCGCCAATTAGCCATTGAGTCAAAACTTTCAGTAATCGGCAAAGCAACAAATAAAGGTATAGAAGCAATAAAAACCCAAAGAGAATCTTCTAAGGGGCTGAAAATAAAATAAAAAACCAAGAGACCAGTCAAAAATAAACTTAACTCTCGCGGCAAAATATTAAAAACCATAAAAAAAATAGCCGTTAATTCGGTTAAAATGATAATAAGATTTTTCATCTAATAACCTTTCAACTTTTTGGCTGCCTGATGATAACGCATTTTTTCTAAGGCCTTAGCTTCAATTTGCCGGATACGTTCTCTGGTAACACCGAATTCCTGACCGACTTCTTCTAAGGTATGAGTAATACCATCTTTTAAGCCGAAACGCATTTCTAAGATTTTTTGTTCGCGAGGTGATAAATCAACTAAAATATCTTTGAGTCGACCTCGTAATAGTTTACGAGCCGCTACCTGACTAGGCGAAACAGTTTTTCTATCCTCAATAAATTCTCCTAAATTACTCTCTTCGTCACTTTCACCAACCGGTGCTTCTAAAGAAAGAGTTTCTTGAGAAATTTTCATAATATGCCTAATCTTATCAATAGTTTCCCCCATTTCAGTAGCTATTTCCTCTGGTAAGGGTTCACGGCCTAAATCTTGCAGAAGCTGACGTTTAATTTGGGTGTATTTACTAATTGTCTCAACCATATGAACAGGAATTCGGATAGTCCGGGATTGATCAGCTAAGGCCCGGGTAACGGCCTGGCGAATCCACCAGGTAGCATAAGTAGAAAATTTATACCCTCTATGATAGTCAAATTTCTCCACTGCCTTAAAAAGACCAATGTTTCCCTCCTGGATTAAATCCAAAAGAGTTAGATTGCGACTCCGGCCAACATATCTTTTAGCAATACTAACCACCAATCGCAAATTGGCTTGAGTTAACTTTTGCCTAGCTTCTTCCTCTCCCTTCTCAATCATTTTAGCTAATTTGACTTCTTCTTGAGCATTGATTAAGGGGATTTTACCAATTTCCCGTAAATACATTTGAACATTATCAAATATCTCTAATTTAAGAGGAGTTTTTTCTTTTTTCTCTTGAGAAGATTCCTCTAAAAATTCAATTGATTCAATTATTTTTATATTATTCTCTTTTAGTCGCTGACAAACTTCTTCTAAGCCGGTAATATCTTCTTCTATCCGGGGAACTAATTGAAGGATTTCTGCTTCAGTAACAAAACCCCGTTGGCGACCTCGACTGACCAATTCTTGAGTTTTTTCTTCAGTAATTAATACCTTTCGTCTTCTTTTTTTATTAGCCATAGTTTATTTGTTTAGCTATTTTATTAAATTCTTCAGTTAATTTTTTAAGTAAATCTTTGTCCTGTTTTTCTTCGGCTTGACGAATAGATAAATTAAGTTGATCTAATTTTTCCCGCCAATAGCGGCTTCTTAATTGGCTAAAGCAGAATCTAATTTCCTTAGTTGGTTCAAACTTATCTAATAAACTTTTTTGGGCTTCTGCTTTAAAAACAAGCTCATTTAGCCGATTAGCCAATTCAACTGACAAGTCCTCTTGAAAATCTTTTAATTTAACTTTCTTGGTTCTGCTTTTTTTTAAACTTTTAAATATTTCAGCCAACTCTGAATCAGTAAATAAATAAGCTGGTTCTCTCTTAAACCGCTTCATTTTTCTTAAGTTAATTAAAATAAGGCCTAAGGTATAATCTTCAAGGTTAACTATTTTGTTTTTGATAGGGCTTTCCTTAGTAAAATTTCCATCTCCGCTTCTGGCGGAGAAATTTTTTATTTTCCCCATTTCTTCAACCAAAATCCCTTCTTGAACTTTTAATTGTCTGGCTAATTCTTGGAGCCAATGGGCCTGCTCAACTTTATTAGAAATTTTCTTAATCATTGGTAAAAGAATTTTACTTATTTCCTTTTTACCTTCAACTGTCTGTCCATCATATTTGCTAAAGGCATTTTCTAAATAAAATTCAATCAAACCACTGGCTTGGCCAACTGCTTGAGACCAAAGAGAAGGATTTTTTTGAAGACAATCAGCCGGATCCTGTTCTTTGGGTAAGCTAATTATTTTAGTATTAAAGCCAAATTGAAGAGCTAAATCAATGCCTCGTTTAGTGGCTGTTTGGCCAGCTAAATCCATATCAAAGGCCGTAGCTAAATTTTCTGTATAACGTTTAATAATTCTTAACTGTTGTTCAGTTAAGGCAGTCCCTGAAGAAGCGACCACATTTTCAGAGCCAGCTTGGTGAGCCATTAAAACATCCATTTGTCCCTCAACTAAAATACAAAGATTATTTTTTCTAATATCTAACTTAGCTTTATCTAATCCGTAAATAACCTGTGATTTATCATAAATTAAGGTATTAGGCGTATTAATATACTTACCCATTCGGCTGTCCGGCTGTTCAGGATTTTCTCGGCTGGTAAAACCAATAACCAGTCCATTTAAATCATGGATAGGAAAAATAATCCGGTCGCGAAATCTATCATAATATTCATCTTTCTTCTCTTTTTTAACAACTAGACCAGCTTTGACAATTTCCTCGTCAGGATATCCTTGATTTTTCAAAAAATCCAATAAAGCCTGCCATTGATTAGGCGCATAACCAAGCTGCCAATTTTTAACAGTCATTGGTTTTAAACCTCGCCCAGTCAAATACTGCTGAATTTTCTTACCGGCTTGACTAGCTACTAATTGTTTAATAAAAAATTGATTGGCTAAATAACAAATTTCATAAAGCCGGCTTCTTTCAGTTTTTAACTTAGGGTCTACTTTCTTTAATTCCACTCCGGCTCGTTGGGCTAACATCCTTAAAGAATCACCAAATTCTACTCCTTCCATTTCCATAACAAAATCAAAGATACTGCCTCCTTTATTACAACCGAAACAATGCCACATTTGTTTTTCCGGCGAGACCACAAAAGAAGGCATCTTTTCCGAATGAAAAGGACAAAGCGCCTTGTAATTTCGCCCGGCTTTTTGCAGCCGGATATAACCGCCAATCACCTCGACAATATCCAACCTATTTTTAATTTCATCAACTGGCGAACTAATCATATTTTTTCCCCTTTAAGTATTTTATCAACCATTTCAATTTCCTCCAAAAGACCTTCCACTAAATCATACTTTTTAGCTTCCTGATAAGTTACCCAAGCAGAATCAGTATTATCTTCATCAAGTTTGACTTGGCCAGATTGATAAGGACAATAAAAGCTTAAGATAATGACTGGGATACCATCTGGTCTGATAAAAACAATATCTAATAAATATTTTATCTTGCCTACTTCTAAATTAGACTCTTCTTTTATTTCCCGGCGCAGAGATTTTTCAATGGCAAAATACCAATGATCTTTAGTTGTTTTAGGAAGGTCAGTATAGTCATCAGTTTCTAATCCCCCGCCTGGCACGGTCCATTTACCCGGAAAGGCCTTTTTCTCTAAGCTGCGCCGCAATAATAAATATTTGCCATTTTTATAAATAATGGCTGTGGAAGTTATCCGATGAAGTTCCTTATTTTTAATTTCCATGCGGAGAGGGAGGGATTCGAACCCTCGATACCTTGCGGTATGCCGCCTTTCCAAGACGGTGCACTAGGCCACTATGCGACCTCTCCTTGACTAAAAATGTCCTGTTAGTTTTTTCTTTATTTTCCCTACCTCAAAAGAATCCAAAGGGTCGTTGGGATTATGTCTTAAGCGGCTAATTTCTTTTTTTATCTCGTACTTGCTTAATCCATTTTTTAAGGAATCCTGAAAAACCCCTTTAACATAAGCCCGTTCCTTTTCGGATAACTCGGGAATATTTCGTAAGGCCTTTTCAAAATCAGCCCGCGATATTTTTTTGGGTGAGTAAAATACATCAAGTATACTCATAATTACACCTCCATTCCCCGTAAAGCTTTTGTCCGTTCATCGACTGACGGATGGGTCATAAAAAACTTTCTTACTTTTTTACCCTTGAAAGGATTACTAATATACATATGAGCCGTCGCTTTGTTGGCCACCAGCAAGGGTGTTTTATCTTGGGAAATTTTTTCTAAAGCCCGAGCCAATCCTTCCGGATAACGAGTTAATAAAGCGCCGCTGGCATCAGCTAAAAATTCTCTTTTGCGGGAAATAGCCATTTGAATTAAAACAGCAAAAAAAGGAGACAGAATAGCTAAACCAATGCCAATTAATAACATAATCATCCCTAATTGACCGCCTTGCCGGCTATCACGACGCCGACCACCCAGCCAGGTCCAGCGCAAAAACCAGTTGGAAAGCAAAACCACCAGACCAACCAAAACAACTACTACGGTTTGTAAAAGAATGTCCCAATTGCCGATATGACTTAATTCATGAGCTAAAACCCCTTCTAATTCCGAACGCTCCAGTTTTTCCAAAAGTCCTCTGGTTACGGCAATGACCGCATGTTCTGGATTGCGTCCCGTAGCAAAAGCATTGGGCGCCGTTTCATCAATAATATAAATTTTGGGCAAAGGCAGGCCAGCTGTAATACAAAGATTTTCCACTAAACGATACAATTCTGGATTATCTTGCTTTTTAATTTCTTTAGCCCGGCTCATCCGTAAAACAATTTTATCTGAATACCAATAGGAAGTAAAACTCATCACTGTACTGAAGACAATGGCAATAACTAAAATAACTGGGCTGTTGAATTGATAAGAAAAAACCCAACCCAGGCCAATAATAAAAATCAGAAAAAAAGTAATTAACAGCCAAGTCCGCCGGATGTTTTTGTCTTTGTGGGTATAAAGAGTGGCCATTTAAAAACTAACCTTGACTGGTTCGCGAGCGGCGGCTTCTTCAACTTCAAAGAAATCTCGTTTCTTAAAGCCAAGCGTGCCGGCTACTAAATTATTGGGGAATTTTTGAATCTTAATGTTAAAGTCCCTGACATTGCCGTTGTAAAATCGGCGGGCCGCTTGAATCTTATTCTCCGTATCAGACAATTCCCGCTGTAATTCCAAAAAATTCTGATTAGCTTTCAAATCAGGATAGTTCTCTGCCACGGCAAACAATGATTTTAAAGCACCAGCCAGCATGTTTTCTGCCTGACCGTGTTCCTTAACTGTCTGGGCGCCCATAGCGGCTGTCCGCGCCTTAGTCACTTTTTCAAAAAGTTCTCTCTCGTGCTTAGCATAACCTTTAACTGATTCGACTAAATTAGGAATCAGGTTATAGCGCCTTTTTAACTGGACATCGATATCTGACCAGGCCTCGTTAGTTCTATTCTTCAACCTGATTAGGCCGTTATAAATACCTATCAGCCAAAGAAAAATAACGACGGCTAAGCCAATAATTATCCATAAAGATGTACTCATATTTTTGTCTCCTTTCATTTGATATTATAAATTAAAAACAGCCCCAAGGCAATATAGGGCTGTTTTCTTTTGAAAAGTATCAGAATTAGTATCCCATGCCGCCAGGCGGCATGCCAGCACCAGGCATTGAGGCGGCTGTTTCTTTCTTTTCTGGGGCGTCAGTCACTACTACCTCGGTTGTCAGTAACATGGCCGCGGCTGAAGCCGCATTCTCCAGAGCTGAACGGACCACTTTAGTTGGGTCAATAATACCTGATTCAAACAAATCCTCGTATTTATTCTTAGCCGCATTATAACCATAACCGCCACTCTTTTTCTTAATTTCATCAACCACCACGGCTCCGTCTTGACCAGCATTAGCAGCAATCTGCCTTGATGGTTCTTCTAAAGCTCTTCTTAAAATAACCAAACCGGTCTTTTCATCTCCTCTTAGTTTTAATTCTTTTAAGCTTTTCAGGGCTCTAATTAAAGCAACTCCTCCGCCAGGGACAATTCCTTCAGCTACCGCCGCCTTAGTGGCTGCCAAAGCATCTTCAATCTTGGCTTGTTTGTATTTTTGTTCAGCTTCCGTGGCCGCCCCAACTTTAATTACGGCTACCCCGCCGGCTAATTTAGCCAGCCGTTCCTGTAATTTCTCCTTGTCAAAATCAGAATCGCTTTTAGTTAATTCTGTTTTGATTTGATTAATCCGGTCTTCGATATCCGGCTTGCGGCCCCGTCCTTCAACAATAGTCGTATTTTCCTTATCAGAGATGACCCGACGGGCTCGACCAAGCATTTTTAGCTCAGTATTCTCTAATTTCAAGCCAATCTCTTCAGAAATAACTTGACCACCAGTTAAAACAGCAATATCATCCAGCATTTCCTTGCGTCGGTCGCCAAAGCCAGGCGCCTTAACGGCCAAAGCGCTGAAGGTGCCTCTTAATTTATTAACCACCAAAGTAGCCAAAGCATCGCCTTCAACTTCTTCAGCAATAATAACAATATCTTTTTTGCCGGTTTTAGTCAGTTTTTCTAAAAGAGGCAAAATTTCATTAATGCTGGAAATCTTTTTGTCAGTAATTAAGATATAAGGGTCATCGTATTCGGCCTGCATCCGTTCAGCGTTGGTAATCATATAAGGAGAAATATATCCTTTGTCAAAACGCATTCCCTTGACAGTTTCTTTAGATAAACCAAAGGTTTGCGATTCTTCTACGGTAATTACTCCGTCTTTACCAACTATTTGCATGGCTTCAGAAATTAAATCACCCACTTCGGCATTTTCAGCTGAAATAGTCGCTACTTGAGCAATTTCTCCCTTACCAGCCACTGTCTTAGACATTTTCTTTAAGGCAGTAATGACTGCTGCAACTCCTTTTTCAATCCCTCTTTTAAGAGCCAATGGATTAGAGCCGGCCGTGACATTTTTTAATCCCTGACCAATAATTGCTTGGGTTAAAAGAGCCGCCGTGGTTGTTCCATCGCCAGCCACGTCATTGGTCTTACTGGCTACTTCTTTAACAATTTCCGCGCCAATATTCTCAAATTTGTTCTCCAGTTCAATTTCCTTAGCAATAGTCACTCCATCATTAGTAATCTCCGGAGAACCAAATCCTTTATCTAAAACCACATTACGGCCTTTTGGCCCTAAAGTTACTTTAACTGCATTAGCCAAACGGTCAACGCCTTTTTTGAGTTTACCTCTGGCTTGTTCATCAAATTTAATTTGTTTTGCCATAGTTTTAATCTAGAATTATGAGTTATTCTAATATTGCTAAAATATCCTCCTCTTTAGCAATAAGATACTCTTTATTATCTATTTTAATCTCATTGGGTCCGTATTTAGTAAAAAGGACGAGATCGCCTTTTTTAACACTAACCGGTTTATTACCCCGACCCGGACCAACAGCTACTACCTTGCCCTGCTCCGGCTTTTCTTTATCAGCTGTCTCCGGCAAAATAATGCCGGACTTGGTCTTTTCTTCCGTGGAAATTGGTTCAATCAGAACCCGATCTGCTAATGGCTTAATATTCATAATTTTGTCTCCTTTTAATATTTATAGTTTAATTAAAATAATTCAAATTGTCAAGCCTGAATCTTTTTCCTGGCCTAATTCAGCCAAGCCCAATTCTTTCATTTTCTGATTATATTTTTCCAAAATCCATTTCTCCGGCGAATCAGGATGAAATTCCAACTGTCTATCATCAAAAACTACTCGGCCGCCCGGCTGGTAAGGATTAATTCGTCTGGCTTGAATCTTTTTCAAAATAAATTCTACTCCATCACCTACTTTCTTGTCAAGAATAGATTCTCTAAATTTCCTCAAAAAAGTAAAAAATTGATTGTCTTTAATCTTTCTTAAATACCCTTTTTGCCCAGCCGGATAAAAAACTAAATAATTTTTCAACCATTGATTAGCTCGCTGGAACTTTTTATATAAACCGGACTCGGCTTGCCAGATGGGCACTAAATGAGCATAGGTTTGGGCATTGTATAAACTAGGGAAAGGCACTTTCAAAGACCGATTAGTTAAATAATGATTAAGGCAAAATCTATCTTTGGTTAATAAACCATGCCGGCGCTGGCCAAGGCAATGGATAAACAAAGTAGTTAATCCACGGCAAGTCCAAATGCGACCGGCTTTAGTCACAATTAAAAGGTCTATATCTGATTCTTCTTTAGGATTATCCATGGCTAAAGAACCACTGACCATAATTAAACGAATAAAAGGAATCTGCTGAAGCAGTTTAACCATTCGCTTGGCTTTCTTCCACTTGTGGTCAGCTATTTCTTGCCTGGCAATCCTTTGCTTAATAATTTTTTGTCGGCCTTTGAGAAAATAAAAACCATTTTTCTGACTAATTAAGGGGCTGGTTTCTAAAAGATCAATAATCTTCTTGGACTTAACCTGACCTAAATTCCCTTTTTTAATCAAATATTTAAAAACCTCCCAGCCAGTTAAGGGCTGGTCTAGAACATCATAATAAACCAAAGTAGCTAAAATTGACTTTTCCAAATCAGTCATAATTCAAAGGGGTATGTATTTTAAGTATTTTAAGGACGCGCCTTGAAATGCATACCCTTTTTTATGATTTAAGGCCTAAAGCCACGGCTTTGGCGATTCTGGTGCTAATTAAGGATTCTTTACTGGGGACAACTTTAATCTCTTTTATGTCTATTAATTTAACTTTATTCTTTTTCAAAAACTTATCAATTTTTGACAAAAGCGTTTCACTTAATTGATAAAGACCAGCCCATTGATGGCTGGCAATTTTTTTCTGACCTTGTTTTAGAATTAAGCTCGGCTCTTTCTTGGATAAATCAATAATCAAAGTCATCTTTTTTTTCTCTTGACTTCTAATTCCCTGACTCCTTTTTCACTAAAACCAAAATGATGAGCAATTTCATGCCAAACCGTATTTTTAACTAAATCAACTATTTCCCTTTCTGATTTAGCCGATCTTTCAATCGGCTTCTGAAAAATACTAATTTTATCAGGCAAGATATTACCAAAACCTCTACCCCAAGAAGTCTGGGGCACCCCCTGATATAATCCCAAAAGAGAATCGCCTAATGAAGATTTATCTTCAATAACAATATCTACGTTATCCATTTTCTGACGGATATGTTCTGGCAATTCCAAAATTGCTTTTTTAACTAATTTCTCAAAATCAGCTCTTAACATAACCTTTTTCAACTTCCTTGACTGTTTGTTTATAGCGACAAAAATCACAATCCTTTGATGGTTGAGGTAATTGATCACTCATCAAGCATTGATGCGCTTCAATAATTGTTTTTTCTATCCAAGAGTCGTCACCCTTATATGGTATCATCTGAACATCAAATTCCAATTTGCCGTCAAAGGCCTCTTTATCTGTTTTGCCGTTGGCGTAAACAAAATAACCTGTATCAAAAACTTTAAAATTATTTTTTCTAAAAAGCCACTGGTAAATTTCCATTTGTCTTTTATAGGCAATTTGCCAATCAGCATCAAGATTTATCTGACCATTCTTAGCTGTAGCTTTATAATCAACAATAATTAATTCGCCGGCTGGATTAACCCAAACATCATCAATTGCTCCAAAAATCAGAAAATTAGTCGGTTGATGCAAAGTCCGAACCCCGACAAAAACATTGCGCCAATCATTCATCTTTTCATGCTGGAAAGGTATTGCCTCAATCTTATAATGCTCCATCATTGGATGGGCCTCACCTTTAGCCCGATGAATATCAAATTCTTTTTTGAGCAGAGTATCAACAGCTGAATTAAGAGTAAATGGATAGCCTGGCGGCTGACCAATTCCCAAGCGACGGTCCAAATAAAAACAGCGTGGGCAATTTAAAAATAAGTCAATCTTAGAGCGACTCAATTTAAAAGGCTCTTTTGAATTAGGGTCAAAAAGACCATAAGTTCGTTTTGGATTATAATATTGAGACATATTTATTAACAATCATAGCAAATTTTAGAACAAATGAAAAGAGCCCGTAAAACCTACGGGCTCCAAAAAAATTATTTATTCTTTAAACTTCTTTAAACTAAGTCTTAACCTCTTTTTTTTGTTTAATCTTTTTAAAACTAATACTTGATGAGATTTGCCCTTTGGACGTCCTTTAATTCTCATTATTTCCCCCTCTTCAAATTTTAAAAAAACTAATCTGATTTCTTTAATTATTCTACCAGATAAATAGCCAAAAGTCAATAGTTCTCTGCCTCAATTTCAAGCCAGTTCCCTTGATTTTCATCCCATTTATAAGCCACTAGCCGGTGGGTTTTTTCATCCTGACTATAAACATACTCCACATTGGTTTGAGAGCCAATCCGTTGAGAATAAATAGTTTTCTTATCCAAGACCACTGGCTTGGTAATAAATTCTAATTTCATCCGGCCCAAAGGACCTTTAAAGATTATAAATTCAATATCTGTGCCGCCCTGTTCATCAAGATGTTGACGGCCCTGTTTCTCCACTTTAAACTTATCCTTAATATCTTCTACTAAATTTTGCCATTTTTCCGGCAACATGCTATCTATTCAGTCCAATAAAAGGACTGGCTTCTCCCCAATATTGCGGCACCTGTCCATCCCATTTTTCTATCCAACGCAGTTCAACTACTTGAGCATTTTCCCGCAATGCCTGGGCTTCAATCTTAATTGCTTGAGCCTTACCTTCGGCCGAGACAACCCTTTGCTCTGCCTCAATCCTTATCCTTTCTAAATCCCTATCTGCCTTAAGCTTTAACTGCTCTGCCTTAACTTTAGATTCAATAGCTTCATTAAAAGTTGCTGAAAAATCAAAATCAATAATATTGAATTCATCAACTATAATAAAATTCTCTAATAATCTTTCGGCCAAATTTAACTTAATCTGCTCTTTGACTACTTCTCTTTTAGTAATTAATTCTTCTGCGGTAAACTTTGCTGTTTCCGCCTTAACCGATTCCTGAATAGCTGGTGCAATAATCCGAGCATTGTAATTCTTGCCTACTTCCTGCCAAATCCTATTAACTGACTCCGGAAACAAATGATAGTTTAAAGCGATTTTGGAAGTAACTATCTGTAAATCCTTAGAAGAAGCGCTGGCTGGCACCTCATCTTTCTGGATTTTGACATCCATTTTAACTACTCTCTGAACAAAAGGTATTTTAACATAAAGCCCCTCGTCAAAAACCTTATCTTTAACTGCTCCAAATTGAAGCAAGACTCCTCGCTCGCCTGCTCCAATAGTCCCAAAAGCGCCAAAAATAAGTATCAAGGCAAATAAGCCGATAATTATTCGAGAAGCAATTTTCTTTGCATCCATCTTTTTTATTTTTTCATTTATTTCAATAATTCTACTCATATTTTTTATAGACCTTAATTTTTATTTCATCGACCTTTATGATTTTCATTATAACAAAAAATCAACGAAATGACTATTGAATTAAAAAGCCGAGATTTTTTTACCCGGCTTTATCACCTCTTTATTTTATTTGTCCTGCCTCTCGAGTATAAAGAAAGACAATTGTTGGAATAGGTGGAAAAAGAATTGAGCCAAGATTTTTTATCTGGCTCGAATAATCATCTCGACCTGATTTATAAGGATCTAATTCTTGATTGGCTAGCTCTAAGGCTTCTTGTCGCGAGGCAGCGATAGTAATCACTCGGGCAAGTGGAGATTTATTTCTTGGCTTCACTTTTTCTACTATATCTATCATAATCATTTCACATTCTTGAAAATCCATTTCCCTCCTCCTTTCTCTCAACAAAAGTGCCTGGGCCAAAAACAACCAGATCAAACTTATTAGGAGCAATTCTCTTTAAATCTTCGGCTACTTCCTCTTTGCCGGCTTGGCGAAGGGCCCCAATAATCTCATCAGCATAAGCCAGAAGTGACCCCTGAGGAACTTCATCAGTAAATGCATCACCAATTTGCTTGCTGTTAAAAATGGTTTCGATATTCATCCCGACAAATGTCTGACGTACTCTAAGAGGCAAACTTTTACTCTTACACAATCTAACTACTTGAATCATTTTTGGCTTACCCCAGATAAGAACATTTGGTCCTCCAAAAGGCGCCAATACCTCACCTCCAGGACCTGCTACAGCTACTTTTTTCATGCTTCCCTCCTTTTATTATTTATTATTACCTGAATTCAAAGAACTTAAAAACAGAATAGCCCGATTAGACCATTCTGTCAATAACTTCGCCAAAAAATCACCCCCCTTTGGCGATTTTTTTAATAACCAATTTAGTTTTAATCTTTAGTCAATTTTATGAAACCATTTCTTCATGACTTGTTCAGCCGGAAGATTATTTGGTCCAAATTCAGATTCCCAACAACAAAAAATATAGCCGATGACTTTATTCTCTCCTTCTTCAAAAAACATTTCATAAGCTTGTTTTTGATAATCTAATGAGAAAGGTTCATCGGCTGTTGAGCTTACATCTCCTTTCATAGCCACTTTAACTTGGACTCCAATTTCAGAAAAAATTACTCCTTTGGTCTTATCTCTTTGAGCAAATTCCAAACCATTTTCTAGTTGATTTTGCAGTTCGTTTTTAAAATCTTCTAGGGGCTGATCGTGGGGAAAAATATCCAGGCCAACATAATCATATCCTCGGTAATCATTATCAAAATCCCAATGCGAGGATGCTTTATAGATTAAAAGACCATGATATTTTTCTTTAATTTTTTGGGCCACTTGATAAGCCCATTGATTAACTGCCTCTTGGTCATCATCGATAATTATAGCCGGCTCATTAGAAGGAGCATACATCTCCACCTCATATTTTTCAGCTATCTCAGCCCACTCTAAGGAAATGGCGGTGGCTTGTTCAAAAAACAAATCCTTGTTTTCAATTCTTCCAGTAAAACCAGGCGCCCACATGTCAGCCACTAAAAAAACTCTAAAACCATTTCTGTGGGCCGCTTGGATAAATAAAATCATCAGCTGTTTCATAAAAGGAACACTATGTATATTTCCTGCTTCATCAGTAAAATAATTTGGCCCGAATGACAATGTATTAACCCCATCCTCCTTTAACTGCTCAATATCAAAAAGTAACATCTTGGCTGTCGCTGGAAAAGCCGGACTCCAAATTCCTTTATAAGTTTTTATTTCGCCTGAAGGCGGTTCACCGGAATAAGCATAAATAGTTACTGAAGTAAAAATCAAGATAGGTATTAGCAGAACTAAAACCCTAATTGGCCAACTTTTGTCAATAATCAGCCCGATTAAAATGGCCAAAAATAAGAAAACAAATGAAAATAAATAAAACAAGGGTAAAATCATTATTAAATTCAAGGCAAATACTCCCATGGCCGGCGGCTTTATCATTAAAATCAAACTAAAGAGTATCGCCAAAGCAAGAGGGATTAACCCAATAAGCAGTCCCCTTTTCCAAGTTTTAAGATTTCCACCAAACATATTATCTATATTATAGCAAATTATCCCTATTCTACCAAAAAAACCGTCCCTTTGGCGATTTTTTTCATCCATCAAAGATTAATTTATCTCCTATCTTAATATTGATTTTATCCGCTATGCCAGCTTTTATCTCTAGAACATATCTGGCTTTTTTATCTGGTTCAATAATCTGACAATTTTCTTCCAGGCAAGGTTGAGCATCTTTTTTTATAAAAACTACTTCTTTGTTGTTATTAACCCAAATAATATCAATAGGAAAAAGCATCTCTTTCATCCAAAAAGGATAAAATCCTGGCTGGCTAAAAACGAAAAGCATACCCTGATTTTCAGCAAGCCCACTCCTGCCCGAAAGACCCTTTTTTCTTTGTTCATCCGTATCAACTACTTCCACATCAAAGACCATATTATTTATTTCTAAACTATGTTCCGGCTGAATAAAAAACCATACTCCTATAACAATAAGGCAGATGACGATAAAGATGAAAGTTAATCTTGAAAACATACAATAAACTTTTCCTATATCTTATCAAAAAACCGCCCCCTTGGCGATTTTTTTCAACCTCTGGAAAAACCTTAACTTTAATCAACATTTTGTAAAAACCTTACCTTGAATAATTTTATTAGCCGGCTTTCTATGAATCATTGTTTCTCTGGCAAAAGGTTCTTTACATTTAGGACATTTTAAATCTCCATTGGTAAAATCTTTAACAATCCTATCCAGATAGCATTTAACCAGATGCCCTGAACCGGCTTTGAAGTATTTATAAAGCAATGTCCGGCAATTAGCGCAATAAACTTTAATCATATGTCCCTTAATTTTCTTCACTATTCCTGTAAACATAATTCGGCTATCGCATAAAAAATCTCCAAGGCCAGTTGGCGCACTCGCCGGCATAATCAACGCCTATTCTTTTTCCAGATTCAACTTTTGCTTTAAATCCTCTGTCTTCAACCCATAAAATATTGCCTGTCAAATCAAGGCCATCGTGCGTCTGTTTGGTAATTTTAAACTTCCGACAAAGTTTGCCCGGCCCGTCAGCCTTAGGATAATCTAATGCCCTAATCAGCACAGCTGAAGGAAACCCCTCTTTTTCAGTAGTTAAATTAAGACAATAATACATCCCGTAAATAATATAGACATAAGCATAACCGCCCTGCTTAAACATTATCTGATTTCTTTCTGTTTTTCCCTTTGATCCATGAGAAGCTAAATCATTAAAACCGGCATAGGCCTCTGTTTCAATAATCTGCGCCTGATAAATCTTATTACCCTTTTTATGAACTAAAAACTTACCAATCAAATCTTTGGCCACCTGCAGTGTTGGATTTAAATAAAAGTCACGTCTAAGCTTCATTACATTAAATCTAATTCAATTTTTTTTGTCTTCTAAATATTTTTATGGAGAATTTTGCTGTTAAAATCTTATCAGTATTAAATAATTTAATCGCTATACTCATCAAAACTACAGCAAAAATAATCATATATATCATCCCGCCAAAAACAATAAAATAATTATCAAAAATAAGCGCTTTGGAAGCAATAATTGGATGAGAAAAAGGTATGGCATACAAAAATATTTTCATTGGAAAAGAAAGCGATTCAACATCTTTAAACATTAATATAAAAAAGGGAATCATTACCATTAAGACAATAGGCATATTCATAATTTGAGCGCTTTTAGTATCTTGGGCAAACATTCCTAAAATCAGACATAGCGTCAAGGCAATTAAAATTGCTAAAAACAAAGAAATTCCTAATAAAACATAAGAAGAAAGAGACATATTTAATCCCAAAGTTTCAAGCATATCACTTCCGCCAGGAATTTTTGGTATCGCAGATGACATATAATACCTAAAACCCATTAAAAATACAGTTGCCATCAGAAAAGCAACTGTGGCTGCTCCAGCCATTTTACCAATAATAATTGATATTCTTTTTACTGGTAAAGTCAATAAAGTTTCTAAAGTTTTATTTTCTTTCTCCAAGGCCATTGAAGTCATTATTGTTCCGCCAGCATAAAGTATCATCATCATTAAAATAATTGGTATTATTAACAATTGAGAAACAACCAAACCTTCAATCATACTCGGACTTCCAAGAGATACTTTGTCTTTAATAACCACAAACTCTTCCATCTGCAAAGGATTTGTTATATTACCCGGATCTTTTCCGGGAAAGGCCTTTTGAATAAAACCTGCTGATATCTCCTTATTTAAAACATTAATTGTTCTATTAATCATTCCGCCTGAAATTGCTTCTTTCAGAGAAAATCCATCAATTATTGAATAAATTTTTAAATTTGTTCCTTCCATTTCTTGAATACCTTTTTCAAAATTTTCTGGAATGACTAAAAGAATCTTAACTTCTTTTTCCTTGGCTTGGGCAATTGCTTCTTGGATATCAATTTTTGTTATCTTTTCTATGGTGATACTTTCTTGTTTAGCTAAGGTCTTTAAAATGTTTTCTGAATATGAAGATCTATTTAAATCTAGAACTGCTAAATTTATTGGCTTATCCTCTTCTTCTTGTATGCCGTTTACAAAACTACCCATTATGCCAAACATAAGAACCATAAAAACCAAACCAATTAACAACTGCTTAGTAAGTAATTCCCTTAATTCTTTTTTGAATATATTAAAAAAGTTTTTCATCTGATGGCATTAATAAATACTTCTTCAATGTTTTTTGCCTTATACTTTTCTTTTAATTCTTGAGGCAGGCCAGTTTCTACAATCTCGCCTTTATTTATCAAAGCAATTCTATCACATAAAAAATCAACTTCTAACATATTATGAGAAGATAATAGAATGGTTGTGCCTTGTTTGGCAAAATCTTTAATAATCCCGCGAACTTCTTGAGAAATTATTACATCAAGACCTGAGGTTGGTTCATCTAAAATGACTAATTGAGGATTTATCATTAAAGCTCTGGCTACCAATAATCTTCTGGTCATTCCCTTGCTATAAGTACTTACCTTGTTTTTGATACTCTCCCCAAGACTGGCCAATTCAATTCCTTTATTCAATAATTCTTTTTTTCCATTTTCATCTTCCGAATAAAATCCAGCGATAAATTCTAAATAATTTTTACCTGATAAATTTTTATAAGCCCCAGCCTCTTCTGGTAAATAACTTATTGTTTTTCTCACTTTATCCGCTTGTTTAACTGCATCATAGCCGAATATTTTTACTTGACCGGAAGTAATTCGCAGCAAGGTTGAAATAACTCGCAAGGCCGTTGTCTTGCCAGCCGCATTAGGGCCAATCAAACCAAAAATCTCTCCTTGATTGACTTTAAAGGAGATGCCTTTGAGAACTCTAAGATCTCCATAATCCTTAATTAAGTTTTCTACTTCCAGGGCTTTCGTCATCTTATTCCTATTCTATCAAAAAATATTTTATCCAAAAGCTCATTGCGGCCTTCCTTGGTCTTGGCTGAATAAGGAATAATTTCATTATCGCCGGCTCTTTTCTGGATAATCTTTAATTGCCCGATTAATTTATTTTTTTTCAGCTTGTCAATTTTATTAGCTATCACCACAAATGGATATTTATTTTCATTCAATAAGTTCAGCGTTTCTTCATCAAATTCAGTAAGCCCGATTCGAGCATCAATAATCAAAACTACTTTTTTGAATTTAACTTCAGAACGAAATAAATACCAAAAAATCATTTTCCTAATTTTTTCCCTCTGTTTAAGAGGCATTTTTATAAACCCATAGCCGGGCAAATCAACAAAATATATTTCTTTGTTAATGAGAAAGAAATTAATCTGCCTGGTCTTTCCTGGCTTAGCTCCCGACTTAACCAAGTTTTTTCTATTAACCAATGAATTAATAACACTTGACTTACCTACATTAGACCTGCCGACAAAAGCTACCTGCGGTCTTTTGTCTTCTAATATCTCATTGGTTCCAATAATCCCTTTAACAAATTCAGCTGTTTTAATTTCCATATTATTCCTATTCTACCAAAAAATCGCCCTTTTGGCGATTTTTTATTAAAAAACAAAGGCATCCTAAAATACTGGATGCCTTAATTTTTTCTAATCGCTTATTCTAGACACATTACGTCTATATATCGAATAAACTCATTTAGTCGGCTCTGGTGGATAATTAAAAGAGTAAAATCACGAGATACAGCTTCTTTCAGTATTTTCATATCACTCAAAACATTTACATCAAATTCATTATTAACCGCAACAAAAACAAAACCCATCTTTTTAAAAATCCCGATAACCGGCGTCATGTCCCATGGCATATCATTCCGAGGTGAAAGAATTAGCCCTCCGGCTTCTCCTTTCCATAAACGCGCCGCGGTGATGCCAATACTTCCATCCGCCATGGTCAATGATTTGAAAAGACCGCCATTTCCAACCGGCCTAATCAGCGATTGGATCAAACGAAGTTGTCTATATGGAGATTCGGTCAAAACAGCATACTGTTCCACCAAAGGCCTATCCTTATCAATAAAAAGCCTCTCATACCTTTCATACTCGCTAATCCGCCAGACTTTTTGGGACCCAGGCCTAAAACCGAAGATTTCCTGGGTCATAATATCGCCAACATAGGCAGCAATGACTTCGCTTTTCATCACCAGGGCAATCATTGTTCCAATGCCGTGCGATTGTCGACGAACGAAGGCCTTGGTTCCGCACAAAGGATCCACCGTAAAATAGATATCATCATCCGCAAACGAGGGAAGAATTTTAAGTTTATTCTCTTCAGCTATCACACCGTAGCCCGGAAAATTCTCTTCAATTAAACGAACATACATGGCCTGGGCAGCCTCATCAGCCGAGCTGACCACATCATCCCATTTTCCGCTGTATCCCTCCTTGCCTTTTGCCTCAAAGATAAACCTTTCATTCCTTATTAAGATAATCGCCCGTCGAACCATCTCTTTCATAATAATGCCGATATTATGTCCATTTCTTAACCCATAACTAATAGATTTCATGCGCTACCTCCTAAATTATAGAGTTTGTTAAAAAACTTTTTAAAACTTATCTAAAAATAATCCTATAACTTTTTAAAATAAAAATCAAGCTTAAATTTAACTTCTTTCAATTTTATTGTTGTTATTCTACCAAAAAACCGCCCCTTTGGCGATTTTATTTTAAAACGAAAAGTGCCGAAGTAGGTTTTTACCTAAGACGGCACTTCTTTATATTAAGTCGATGACCAAAACGTTTGTCCAGGATTCAAGAGGAAAACCCTAGCATTCACCAAAGCTTTGGGAAAATATGTTTTTGCGATTTCTCCCGATACTTCAGCAACCTTTTGCCATTCCTCCCACACCAGCTTTCCAGAGAAATCATTAACAAAGATGATGATTTCTTCTCCAAGACCCTCTTGGATTCTATCTTTCGGAAAAAAGATGGAAATCTCGTGCCGGCTAATTTTATGCGCATTTATTCCCAGGACCGCCTCACGGAGATGACTCCAAAACTTTTTCAGCTTTTCTTCTGGAAAACTATCAGGAATTCCATAAACAATCAATACTATCATCGAAAATCCCTCCTTTTAATTGTTATTTAATTTGTTTGGTACTGAGATAAGCATACCATAAGAGTATGATTGTGTCAACAGGCAAAATATATTCCTCATTCTACCAAAAAACCGCCCTCTTGGCGATTTTTTATTATTTTCCTTATCTTTTTCCAAAAACCTTAGGCAATTCGACCTTCGCCTGTTTAAAAATTATTTTACGGTCAGGGCTTAAATTCTTCCCAGCGCGGTTAATATAAAAATTTAACATTGACATTGCCGATTGATATGGAGATCCTTTTCTTCTTTTACTTTCTTCCGCAGACCTTTTTAACGACAAAGCAATCCTTTTTGGATTATTCCAAGTGAAAACTCCTTTTTCCAAATCAAGCGCATTACTATGCTTTGTAATATAGTCAGACCAATAACGCTTTGACTTTTTATCATCTCCTAATTTTTTTCGTTTATCTTTAAACATACTTTATTCTACCAAAAAACCGCCCCCCTGGCGATTTTTTGCGTTTATAAAATTCTTTAATGCTTATTATTTATTTCGTCTCGAAGCTTCATCCAAATCTTTCCCAGTTCATTTCTGCCATTTCGTTTTAATCCCCATCCCCAAAAATTATCTTTAGGTGAATCCTCAACAATAAGCCTTTCTCCTGTCTGTATTAATTTATGCCTTACATACGGATTTTGTTTTAATTTATGTCTAACGATATCTTCCATTATCTTAACATCTTTTTCACAGTATTTTGTCATATCTTTAGCAAAATGTTTAATAGCAATTTTATATGCTTCATCCGCGGACTTCGCTTTAAATATTTTTTCAACAATTTTTGGGTTTTTTCCCATAAATCTTGAAGCCTGATATGCATGTTCTGAAGTCGGCCAAACTTTACCTTTCCACTTAACAGCAAAGCTGGAAAAATTTGAAAAGCAATAAAATTCTCTTTCATAAAAACCAACAATTTTCCCTGAAGTTTCAAGGCGCGAATCCCTATTTTGATATCTCACATTTTTCATATTTTGTTTTTCTGCTCCTCAATAAACTTCTTAATCGACCGGTCATAGGTCTTTTCTGCTTCTTTGGAAAAAAGACAAGCCGGCAGTTCTCCTCTCTGCCAATGGTACTTAATACATTCACAGCAAATCCCCTTCTTATCACAACCAGGATAAGTACAGGGACAATCTTTTAAATTTTCTTCTTGTTGACACTCCATAGATTATATTCTATCAAAGAATCATCCCTTTTGATGCAATCTATTGATCATCTTTTGCTTCTCTGAATGGTTTGTTTTCATTGCTTTGATAACTCGACTAAAAAAATCAATAGTTGAATCATATACCTCTCGCTCAATCGGATAAGGTGTCGCATCTTTGCCGCCGTGAGCAAAAGAATATCTGGCTGGGTCCTCATATGACGGCTTAGCTCCATAAATCATTTCCGAAACCAAGCTCAAAGCCCGAATTGTTTTTGGCCCAACGCCTTCTAAGGCCAAAAGTTTCTCATAATTTTCCGGCTTTTGATGGCAAACCTTATACAGAATTTTTTCCAAATAACGACTCTTTGAAAAATTCTCCATCAAAACTGGATGCCATTTAAATTCTCTATTTTCTAAGTTGAGCAAAGTCATCTGTTTTTCTTTATACTTCAAAGCAGCCACTTGAGATAACTTTGAGGAATGCTTCCTTAAAATCTGAATATCTTTCATCAAGCCCTGATAATTTCCTTGAACTAATTCCCTGCTTATTTTCCTATTCTTCCCACTATTTTTAGATGTTAAATCCAAAGTCGGTACTCTTAGTTGACTGCTAATTCCTGAATGCGGCTCACAAACCAAATCAGTCACTTTTTGAGAATGCCAATGGTAACGTCGAGCGGTCTGATTTTGAGCATTCATTCCTTGCTGAACTACTGTCCAGGCACCGCTCTTAGAAAAGAAAAAAGCATGATGATAGATATCAAAATTATCCTGGACCAAAGAACTATCAACCTTGGCCGCCATTTTGGAATTATAGACTAAAGAATGGGTATTTTCCTGATTAAAACCAATTTGAGCACTATAATTTTCTATTTCCTGCGGTGTCTTTAGTGAGGTCTTTCCCTTACCACCACAGATAAAAATTCCTAAATTCTTTTGACGATGCTTAACTGATTCTTTCAAAGAAGCAGTCAAAACAGTCGTTAAACCAGAAGCATTCCAATCAAAAGCCAAAACAGTCCCCAATGACTGAAACCAGACCGGGTCGCCAATTCTTTTAATAAATTCCTCTGGACCATATTCCTCAACAATCACCTCAATCATCTGTTGCCCTAATTTAACCATTCTTTCAAACAACCAGCTCGGACACTTACCATAATCCAGACCAAATGTGGCCACGCCCCTTTGAATCATATACATCTATTCTACCAAAAAACCGCCCTTTTGGCGATTTTTTATTACTTTTATCTCCCCACTTCTATTTGCGACGGGTCCTCTAAAATGATTTGCGGCCGGCTTTGATACTCTTTTACCTCGCCCATTATTCTGACCGTTTTATTTAAATAATAATCTTCCGGATGCTGGACAAATTTATACAAATCAGAACTAAAAATCACCCCAGTAAAACATTGATTAGGATAGGCCTCTTCAAAATTAAAAAAAACCGTGTTGCTTTCCGAATGATGATAAGCACCAGCTACTCTGCCTTGAACAATTATTTCCCGGCCCAAATATTGGCCGGCTTGGCAGGCATCTACCACATCATATCCTAATTTTGAAGTAACTAAATCATTCCATTGAAATTCAGTTTTATTTTCCCCATCCCCTTGTTCCTGTTCTCCAAATTCTTCCTTATTCCACTTACAGCCAATTTCCTGACTGATGGCTTCTTTTTCCGCTTGGGTAATTTCTTCCTGATATTTCACATCCGGCTGATAAAATCTGGCTATGGCCAACCCCTCTCTAACTAATTTTACATTAATATTTTCGTCGTTGAGAAAAATATACCTCAAACATCTGTCATACTGATCCAGATCGCTGACATCTTTTTCCAATCTTACTTGCTGATTCAAAACTAATTCTTCCAACCGTCTTTTGGCTTCCTGATAACAAGTTGAACCGGCTTCATCCGCGTCAATTCCAATAAGTCGCACATGGGCGCCTCCTTCAACCACTACCGTATCTCCGTCAATTACTTTGGTCACCATCCCATCAACCGGAGCCAAACAGACCCCTTCATCCTTTTCCTTGGGCCAAAAATATATTACGCCAGCGACAATTAATATCCCAACCACAACCCCTATAGCTATTTTTACAGCCAACTTCATATTTTTTACAGCCTAAGAGATCTCTAAGGCCGTGCCTTAAAATATATACCCTTTCAGGGAAAGGGTTTGTATTTAAGGCACGGCATTAATTAGATCCGAAGGACAACGCCTCTGGATTAAACTCTAAATCTTTTATATACCTCCATTCTACCAAAAAACCGCCCTTTTGGCGATTTTTTTTATAAAGAAAAAGCACCGAAACAAGATTAGCTTGGCGGTGCTTTTGGAAGAGATACTGCTTTTATTCTCTAATTTTATATACAGCACCAATGGCTGAAAATCTGATAAGAGTTGGATTCCCCTCATCATCTAAATATTCTCCTTCAAGATAGTCGTCGTGAATGTCAGTCAATACGCATTTCATTCTACTCCCGTCAGCCAAAAAAATGAACTTATATATTTTCCCGACTTCTAAAGATTTTAAACCTTCTTCAAACTTCTGTCTATCTTCTGGCATTATAACCCTCCTTATTTAAGTAGTTAATGATCCTTGTATTTTCATCATTAATAGGAATCAAAATAAATATACCATAAAGATATGTTTATGTCAACAAATGGGTGACATTTCTATTCCACCAAAAAAACCGCCCCTTTGGCGATTTTTTTTGTTTTATTTGGCTCCACATATTTTTCAACTACTATTTCAATTTTAATTTTACGATCGGCTTTTCCTTGCTATTTCTTAAATGAAATTTATAACAATGTTCATTTTTAGCGTTATTAATTAACTCTAATTGTCTTAATTTTCCTGATCGAAATAATATAGGAGTATCTCTAATAATTTCTAAAAGATGTATTAAAAATGCCGCCCAGTTTTTATTTAAATAATCTATCGGCAATTTATACTCTTTAAAGAATATATCAAGCTCTTGTTTGAGAGTTTTTAATTTAAAAAACTCACTATGATGAGACTTTATTTTTTGAGTTATTTCTTTTCCGCTTAATCTAATGTCGATATCTTTTTCAAACAAATCACACAAGGGATTCCAGAGATCTAATTTACCATGCAATATCCAATTACCATAAAAATCTAAATACTTATATTTTTGTTTTTGATTTTTTATCTCAAGAATTTTTCTTATTCTTGATAAAATATAAACTACTTGGCATTCTTCAAAAGTATTCTTCTCTAACTCTTTTTTTAATTTTTCAATTAAAGAATCCTTCATATATTTTTTAAATAATTAAAAAGGTTCCTGACCTCTTTTTTACATGTTTAATTTTTTGTGTAATATTCATCAAATTTTTTAAAAATTTCGGTTGAATAGTATTTTTTAGATGACCCAGTCATTTTTATAAGATCGAGAAATCTTTCTCCACAATATCGTTCATTCATTGCCAATTTCCTTTTATATGTATAAAATTCATTATTAATTACAAAATTTTTATAACGTTTTTTCATTACTGTGATAAGCTTTTGATAATCCAATGGATACTTATTTTTGAATTTTTCTTCGGTATCAATTTTTACCTTTAGTTTTGCGTTTTTTGAATATTCTACCTGCAATGCGTTTGGGTTTGAACTTTTAGCAAATTTAGTTTCTAATTTTAAAGATATATTGTGATTATTTTTTTCATTCGAAGGATGTTCTATTTCTTTTTGAAGAATATAAGCTATCAAATTTTGGAGCTGTTTTGGTTGTTTGTTTATAGAAAAACTTTCCATTTCAAAGGAATGGAAAAATGATATTGGCATTAAATAAAAATTATATTTGCTTAAACGATAGTCAAACCAATCATTACAAACTCTTACGAAACTTTTTAAATTCGCAGTTCCAATTTCTAATATTTTTTTCTGGAAAAAAGGCTCTTTATTCAAAAAATGAATTGCATTATCTCTGATTTCAATTAGTAAGTATAAATTTTCTTTTAATGTGTTTGATAGTTTTAATTTTTCGATAGCCCCTCTTATTTCAATGGTCATTGGATTTTTAGCTCTATTTAGTTTTGGGTAAAATCTTTTCAGTAATTCACCCTTTTTATTTTTAGTTTTTTCTGGAACATAAATAGATTTTAAGTTACTCGAGTTATCTTTTAGAATTTTTGCTTTCAGTAAAAGTTCCCACGAATTAATCATCAAAATTGAAAAAGCTTCTTCTCTATATTTAAAATCTGGCTTGTTATAAATCTCTATTGCAGATATGGCCGCAGCAACAGATTTTTCCAATAATGTTTTGTATCTTTCTTTTGCCATAAATTTATTTTTGAATTTTCTCAAAATCTTAAAAAATAACTTAAGAAAGTATTTTATTTTCTAAGGCTTCCTCAAAATCTTTTTTCAATTTTTCGTTGAAAAAAGGCAACCCTATTAGCTTAAAGTGTTTATTTTCTAATTTTAAATCGGTGTCTGCTTTTTCTTCCATCTCAAATAAAAATTTTTGCTTCCATCCCTCTTTAGAATTATCAAACTTACCTCGACTGTCTTTGAATTGATCTCCTTTTGATTCAATAAAAATTTGATAAATACTGATAACTCTATTCCTTTTTTTCAAAATCATTATAAAATCTGGCTCAAATGCTCTACCTTCGTCAAAATCAAAAACCTGAAAAAACTTTTCGTTGCGAAGCAAGGCAATATCTGAATATTTTTGTCTTAATTTCTCTATA
>CAZMCO010000006.1:0-33369 GCA_964565215.1 uncultured Candidatus Saccharibacteria bacterium
TTATCAAACATTAAAAAAGCATATTTTATTGGCATAAAAGGAGTTGGCATGACAGCTTTGGCTCAAGTGCTTCAGGGTCAAGGAATAGAAGTTTTAGGTTCAGATACCAAAGAGAAATTTTTTACTGATCAAGTTTTGAAGAAATTAAAAATAAAAGTGATTGAAGGTTTTAATAAAGAGAATATTCCAATTGATACCGATTTAATTATTGTTTCAGCTGCTTATCTTGGTCAGGGAGTAAAAAATCCCGAAGTTAAAGAAGCTAAAAAGAAAAATATTTCTCTTTTAACTTACCCCCAGATTTTAGGAATACTTTTTCAAAAAAAGTATGGCCTGGCGGTGGCTGGCACTCATGGCAAAAGCACTATTACGGCTATGCTGGGTCTAGTTTTGGAAAAAGCTGGTTTAGACCCAACAGTTATTGTCGGGACAAGAGTAATTCAGTGGCAAAGCAATGCTCGGGTGGGTCATTCTAAATATTTAGTTGCTGAAGCTGATGAATACCGCAACAACTTTTTATATTACTCCCCCCAGGCTTTAATCTTAACCAGCTTAGAGTATGACCACCCTGATTTTTTTAAGAACTTTGAAGAATACAAAAAGACCTTTAAACAACTCATCGGAAAAATTCCTTCTGATGGTTTTATCGTTGCTAATGGTCAAGACGAGCAGGTTAAAGAAGTACTCAAGCAAGCCAAGTGTCAAATTATTGAATACGGACTTCCTGGTCAGGAAATTAAATTACAGGTTCCTGGTCAGCATAATCTTTTAAATGCTTCAGCTGTCATGGTCATGGCTCAAAATTTAGGCATCTCTAAGGAGATAATTAAAAAAGGACTGGCTGATTTTCAAGGAACCAGTCGGCGTTTTGAATTTAAAGGTGAAAACAAGGGAGTTATTCTGATTGATGATTATGCTCATCATCCAACAGAGATTCAGGCAACTCTAAAAGCGGCTCAAAAACTTTATCCTCAAAGAAAAATTTGGGCGGTTTTCCAACCACATACTTTCAGTCGAACAAAAGCTCTTTTAAAAGAATTTGCTCAGTCCTTTAATCAAGCTGACCAGGTAATTATTCTGGATATTTACGGTTCAGCTCGGGAAGAATCAGGCGGAGTTCATGCTCAAGATTTGGTTAGAGAAATTAAAAAACATAGAAATAAAACAAACTATATTCCTACCATTAAAGAAGCTGGAGAATATCTAAAAAAACAATCTCAACCTGGCCAAGTAATTTTAACCATGGGAGCTGGCGATGTTTGGAAATTATCCACAGCTCTCTTATTTTAATTTTAACCAAGGTGTTATATAATAATTAAAGAAAGGAGACAAAAATATGTGGCTATGGATAATAATTGCTTTAGTCATAGTAATTGGCCTGGTCTTTTGGATGATGGCTAGAAAAAAAGAGAAAGGAGTAGATATATCAGCCACTCCGGAAGCTCCGGAAGTCCCGAAGACACCTGAACCTTCGATTCCAGAAACCCCAGAAACCCCAGAAGCCCCTTCCTCTTCTGACGAAGAAAAGCCAATGTAATAAAGGTCTAATAAAGGCGCGTCCTTAAAATACATACCCTTGCCCAACGATACTCTTTGAATATCCAATTATTATTAAATCAAAGATGGAAAGGGTATGTATTTTAAGGACGCGCCTTTGAATAGATCTGGCAATTTGTTTTTGTCAGATTTTTTTGTTTTTTGGTCTTGGCTGTGCTAAAATAGATTTTAATGAAGAAATTTTTCCGTCATCCTTTTATTCTATCTTTGTTAATTATAGCTGTCTTTATTTTTCTAAATAGTCAAGGATGGTTAAAAATTCCCCAAGATATTTTTTTTCAATTGACTGCTCCAGGACAAAAAATTATTCACCAGTTTTCCTTAAAATTCAATGGTTTAATTAGTTTTCTTTCTTCAATTAATAATCTTAACCAAGAAAATATTAAACTTAACCAGGAAAATCAAGAACTTTTAGATGAAATTAGCCAGCTAAAAGAAATAGCTCAAGAAAATGAATTTCTTCGTCAACAAATAGGCCTAGCTAGTTCAGAACCAAGGCAATTGATTTTAGCTAATATTATTGGTCAAGATTCATCTGGTTTAGGAAAATATTTTTTAATTAATAAAGGAGCTAAAGATGGAGTTAAGGAAAAAGCAGCTGTTATATCAGCTGGCAATCTTTTGCTTGGTCAGGTAATTGAAACAACTAATTCTTTTTCTAAAATCCAATTAATTACTGATCCTAATAGTCGAATAAATGCTCTTATTCAAGAATCAAGAATAACTGGCTTGGTTCGGGGAGGTCGTGGTTTAAATTTGACTATTGATTTATTGCCTCAAGGAAAAACAATAGAACAAGGCCAGACAATTATTACTTCCGGCTTAGCTGGTTTCTTTCCGCCGGGTTTATTGATCGGTCAAATTGAAAGAGTTATTTCTTCTCAAGTCCAGATTTCCCAAACAGCTAAAATCAAACCAGTCGTAGATTTTAACAAATTGGAAAAAGTTTTTGTCATAAAAGAATGAAAATTTTTTTAATTACTTTAATTTTGCTCTGGGTTATTCTAAAAAGCTTTAAGAAAGTATGGATAGGAGTCTTGCTAATTGGTCTTTTTTTAGATTTTTTTTCCGGACTGCCTTTTGGCTTAATCAGTTTGAGCTTAGTTACGACTGCCTTTCTGATAGATTGGTTTAATAAAAAAGTTTTTTCTCAAATAAACTTTTGGGTAATAGCTGTTTTAATTGGCTTAGGAAACTTGATTTATTATTTATTATTATGGGGCTTAAAAAGTATTTTGTAAGAAATAAAGCTCGGGAGGATATTGAAGCAGAAGAAATTTTTTTAGATGCTCAGGCAATTCGTTCTTTAGAAGATAAAGGGAAGTTAGAACAGCCAATTAAGCATCGTAATTTTTTTCTTTTCTATGTTTTAATTATTGTTTGTTTATTAATTTTATTCCTGCGGGCTGGACATCTTCAAGTAATTAAAGGAGAATATTATCAGAGTTTGGCTCAAGGCAATCGGCTAAGAATTTATTCTTTACCAGCTCCTCGGGGAATTATCTATGACCGTTTCCAGCGGCCTTTGGTCTATAATGTTCCCAGTTTTGATTTGGTTGTTAATTTAGTTGATTTTTTAGATAATCCAGTTAAGATTCAAGAGGGAATTTTAGAAAAAATCAGTTGTCTTTTGGCCAAAAATGATTTTAAACAGAAAATAGAACAAGCCAGGAGTCAAGTTAGCCAGTTAGTTTTAGCTAAAAACATTGAGCGGTCAACTGCTTTAATCTTGGAAAGCTTGGTTAACGATTGGCCTGGCCTGCGTCTGGAAAAAAATGCTCAGCGTCAGTATGTCCTTAGTCGTTATTTGGCCCATATTTTAGGTTATCCTGGTCAGGTTGATCCGGCTGATCTGGAAAAACATCCTGACTATTCTTTAAATGATCAAATTGGCAAAGCTGGCTTGGAATATTATTATGAAGATTTGCTGCGAGGAGAACCTGGCCAAGAGCAAATAGAAGTAAATTCCTTTGGTCAAACACAGAGTTTATTAGCTACTAAATCGGCTCAGCCAGGTCAAGGTTTAGTTCTTTCTATCAATCGAGATTTACAGGAAAAGCTTTATCAAACTCTTGATAAAATGGAAAATGTAGAGAAGGCGGCGGCTATAGCTTTTGACCCGGGCAACGGCGGCATTTTGGCTTTAGTTAGTTTGCCTAGCTTTGACAATAATCTTTTTGCTCAAGGGATTTCTCAAGCAGATTTGTCTGCTTTGAAAAATGACCCCAATGAGCCATTTTTAAATCGGGTTTTAGCTGGTCAATATCCTTCTGGTTCAATAATAAAACCGTTGATTGCCGCTGGCGCCTTAGAAGAAGAGATTATAAAACCCTATCAGCAAATTAATTGCCAGGGAGGATTAAGTATTGCTAATAAATACGATCCTCAAATTATTTATCATTTTCCTGATTGGAAAGTCCACGGCTTAACTGATATGATCAAGGCAATTGCTCAATCCTGTAATGTTTATTTTTATACTATTGGCGGGGATTTAGGTGTTGAGCGAATCAAAAAATATCTTCAATATTTTGGTCTAGGACAAGCAACCCATATAGATTTGCCTCATGAGAGGGTTGGTTTGATTCCAGACGAAGAAAGGTATTTAGGTGATACTTATCATTTAGCTATTGGTCAAGGCGATATTTTAGTTACTCCCTTGCAAATGACTTTAGCTATGGGAGCTATTGCCAATGGGGGGACCTTATACCAACCGCAAATTGTTGACAGGATTATTGATCAGCAAGATATTCCAGCTAAAGTTGTTCGAGAGAATTTCATCCAGCTAGAAAATATTAAGATAGTTCAAGAAGGAATGCGTCAGGCAGTTATAACTGGCTCAGCTAGCGCTTTGGCTGATTTATCAGTTAAAGTGGCTGGTAAAACAGGGACAGCTCAATTTGGCACAAAAGGAGAAACTCATGCTTGGTTTGTTGGCTATGCTCCTTATGATCAGCCGCAAATTGTTTTGACTATTTTAGTTGAAGGCGGCGGTCAAGGTCATGAAGCAGCCGTGCCAGTTGCTAAAGAAGTGTTTAAATGGTATTTTAGTCAGTAACATGAAATATATTTCAGCTGAAGGTCTTAAAAAAATAAAAGAAGAGTTAGAAGAACGAAAAACAACCAAGCGGCAAGAGATTGCTCAACGATTAGAAGAGGCCAAGACTTTAGGGGATTTAAGCGAGAACACTGAATATTCAGCCGCTAAAGAATCTCAGGCCTTTAATGAAGGCAAAATTTTAGAATTAGAAGAGATTATCAAAAAAGCTACTTTAATTAAACCAGGTAAAAAAAATAAAAAAGAAGTTCAGATTGGTTCAATGATTGAAGTCAAATTGATAGGCGGCAAGCGTCAATCTTTTACAATTGTTGGTTCTCAAGAAGCTGAACCAGACCAAGGTAAAATTTCCAATGAATCTCCACTTGGTCAGGCCTTTTTGGAACGTCAAGTTGGTGATATAATTGAAATAGAGACACCTAAGAGGAAAGTTAAATATAAAATAGTAGCCATAAAATGATTAGAAAAATAAGAATTAAGAAATTAGACAGTATTCGGCAATCCGGGATTGATCCTTATCCAGCTCAAGTTAAACGGAGCCATACTTGTCAAGAGGCGATTGATAATTTTGCCAAGCTAACTAATAAAGAATTGTTTTTAGTTGGTCGTTTACGGGCAATTCGGGAGCATGGTGGTTCTACTTTTGCTCACATTGAGGATGGTTCCGGCAAAATTCAGATTTACTTTAAAAAAGATAAGTTAGGGGAGAAGAAATATAAGTTTTTCTTAGATAATTTTGACTTGGGAGATTTTATTGAAGTCAAGGGGACGTTTTTTTTAACTAAAAAAGGCGAGAAAACCCTTCTAGTTAAGGATTATCGTATTTTAAGTAAGAGCTTATCTCCCTTGCCGGAGAAATGGCATGGGCTTAAGGATATTGAAGAAAGATTTCGCAAAAGGTATTTAGACCTGTTAATGAATAAGCAAGTATTGGATAAATTTTTAGTTCGCAGTCAAATTATTAAGACAATTAGAGACTTTTTAGAAAAAAGGGGATTTATTGAAGTAGAGACGCCAATTTTACAGCCAATTCCTGGAGGGGCTTTGGCTAAGCCTTTTAAAACTCATCATAATGCTCTGGATATGGATTTATATCTGCGGATAGCCCCTGAACTTTATTTAAAACGTCTCTTAATTGGTGGTCTGGAAAAAGTTTATGAAATCGGCCGCTGTTTTCGCAATGAAGGCCTTGACGCAAGTCATAATCCTGATTTTACTATGTTGGAGTGTTACGCGGCTTATTGGGATTGGCAAGATTTGATGAAATTTATGGAAGAATTGATGTACTCTATTGATCCTAAAATTTTTCCTAAAAAGTGGGAGAGAGCTGAATACAAAGATGTTGTTAAAAGCGGCCAGGAAAAAGAGAGTTTTGCCAAGATTGAGAAACCGACTTTTGTTTTGCATTTGCCTGATATTCCTTTAGCTAAGAAAGGTCAGGCGCTTCAAGGAATTGTTCAGGGAACAGAATTGATTAAAGCTTTTACAGAACAAAATGATCCTATAGAACAAAAACAGGCATTAAAAAAGCAACCGGCCTATCGCTATGACCAAGATTTTATTGAGGCGCTTGAATATGGCATGCCGCCAGCGGCCGGTCTTGGTTTAGGCTTAGATAGGTTAGTGGCTCTCTTAACTAATTCTCATAGTTTAAGAGAAGTGATTTTGTTCCCCCTAATGAAACCCAAATAGGATAATGTTGGATATTAAATTCATCAGGGAAAATTCAAAGAAAGTTAAAGAAGGTTGTCAGAAAAAACAGGTCAAAGTTGATATTGATCATCTTTTGGAATTAGATGAACAGAGAAGAAAATTTATACAGGAAATAGAAACATTAAAATCAGAGAAAAATAAATTAGGCAAAGATGAAATCGAAAAGGCCAAGAAAATAAAGAAAGAAATTAAAAAAATAGAGCCGAAATTGGGAAAAGTAGAAAAAGAATTTAAGAAATCGATGAAGCAGGTGCCTAATCTGCCTTTAACTGAAGTGCCAGAAGGAAAGGATGAAAAAGATAATAGAGTTTTACGCCAAGAAGGTCAAAAGCCAAAGTTCAATTTCCCAGCCAAAGATTATTTAGCCATTGCCGAAAAACTGGATATTATTGATATTGCCAGAGCCGCTAAAGTCAGCGGCACTCGTTTTAGTTATCTTAAGGATGAGGCTGTTTTATTAGAATTTGCTTTAATTCAATTAGCTTTTGAGGTTTTAACCAAAGAAAGATTTAGGCCAATTATCCCGCCGGTGATACTCAATCATAAGGCCATGGAAGGAATGGGCTATTTAGATAGAGGGGCTGATGAAGTTTATCATTTAGAAAAAGATAATTTATATTTAGTGGGCACTTCTGAACAGTCAATTGGCGCTATGCATATGAATGAGATTTTTAAGGAAAAGGATTTGCCGCGACGCTATGTTGGCTTTTCAACTTGTTTTCGCCGGGAAGCTGGCGCTTATGGTAAAGACACCAAGGGAATTTTGAGAGTTCATCAGTTTGATAAAATAGAGATGTTTAGTTTTTGCTCGCCGGATAAGTCAAAAGAAGAGCATCAGCTTTTATTATCAATACAGGAAAAATTGATGAAATTATTAGATTTACCTTATCAGGTGGTCCAAATCTGCACTGGTGACTTAGGAGATCCAGCAGCCAATAAGATTGATATTGAAGCCTGGCTGCCAGGTCAGAATCAATATCGGGAGACCCATTCAACCAGCAACTGCACTGACTGGCAAGCAAGGCGATTGAATATACGCTACAGAGATAAAGATGGATTGAAATTTGTTCATACCTTAAATGGCACGGCTTTGGCTATTGGCCGAATGCTTATTGCTATTATTGAGAATTACCAGCAAAAAGATGGGACATTTAAATCGCCAAAGGCCTTAGGGTTATGAAAAAAATTTTTGCCGGTTTGTTTTTTTGTTTGCTGGCTGGCTTAATTTATTTTTTTATCTGGTCGCCAGTTTTATGGATACAAAAAATAGATGTTAGACCCTTAAGGTCTAACATATCGGCTATTGTTCAGAATAATTTAGAAAAGAAGATTTGGCGGTTTATTCCGCAGAAGAGTATTATTTTAGCGCCAATTGATAAAATTAAGGAAGATATCTTAGATAATTTTCCGGAAATTAAAGAAGTAATCATTAATAAAAAAGCAACTAATCTTTTAATTATTGAAATAATTGAGCGCCAAAGTATTGGCATTTGGTGTCAAACTGAAAGATTAAAAATAGAAGCAACTTCAACTGAGCCAATAATAAACGAACCAGTAGTTAAGCAGTGCTTCTGCTTAGATAAAGAGGGGATTATTTTTAGAGAGTCGCCTTTAATCAGCGGCAGTTTAATTTTAAATATTTATAGTCAGCCAGATAGGACAGTTGATTTGGCTAGTCAAGTCACTTCTCCAGAAATGATTAATTTTATTTTAAAGACAGCCCAAGGGCTGTCTTTAAGGATAGATAATTTTGAAATTGTTTCTCCAGAAGATTTAAGGGCTAGAACTTCTTTTGGCTGGCAGATTTATTTTAATCCGACTCATTCAGTTGATTCCCAGCTTAAGGCCTTGGAAATAATTTTAGAAGAAGAGATTAAAGAAACAACTTCTTTAGAATATATTGATTTGAGGATAGATGGAAGAGTCTATTACAAATGATAAACAAAAATAGAGTTACCGATAACTTCAACCGGCTCGTATTGGTTTAACCAATTATAGTAGCCGGTTTTTTCTTTAAAGCCAGGAGCTGGTTGGCCGCGACCGCCTTGTAAGAGAGTGGCTGAAACTGCTAACCAGCTATTAGGCGGCAATTCAGCTGGGTCGCGGTCACCCCACCAATCTTGATATTTTTCGCCTAAATAGTATTCCGCGGAAGCCCCGCCGAAATAATTGAGGTAAATTTTGTCAATTTGGTTTTCTTCAACAAATTGGCTTAGCCGTTTTAAATCCTGGCCCCAGTCCAAATTAGAATCAGTGACATATTTATAACCCTGAGTTGGTCCGCCAACTGATTCGTTGAAATAAGCTAAGAAGTGTGGGTAAATGCTAATTGTCCCAAAAGCATACCAGCCAAGAAGGACGATTATTAAGAAACCTCGCCATTTGTCTGATATTTTAGCGATTTGACCGCTGATTAAAATATAAAGAACAGGGAAAGTGGGTAAAACATGTCTAACACCAATATTAAGATTGCTTGTTAGGGTGGTAATCCAATAAAAGATAAAGAAAGAAATTAAGGCAAATTGGGCAAGGTTTGGCTTTTTAATCTTGCGGATAGCGGGAACAAGGGCAATGAGCATTAAAATAAGAAAAGCCAGCGGTACTTTTATCAAAAAGACAATCGGAAAATAATGCTTCCAGCCAGTTGCCGAGACCTCGTCTAAGAAATAGGTAGTATTGCCGCCAACTGCTCGCTGCATAACCATAAACAGTCCTAAAAAGAATTGTCCATAAGGCCGAAGGATTGGCTTATCAGACATCCAGACGGTTATTTCAGCTAAAGGTCGATTGCCAAAAGATTTTAGAATAGAATCAGTATCAGCTCGTTGTCTTTCTGGCGGATAATTCCAGGTATGAAATTGATAAATTGGCCAAACCAAAGCTAAACCGATAAGGCCAATGAGGAAAAGCCCAATGATTAGTTGAAAACGCTTTTTAATAATTGCCCAAATAAGAGTTATAAAAACAAAATAAGGAATTAAAAGAACCAAGGAGAATTTAGTTAAAAGGGCTAAGCCAAAGACCAGACCAGCCAGAAAAAGATTTTTCTTATTTGACTGCTGAAGCCATTTAACCAGATAATAAGTGGCAATAAAAAAGGCGGCGGCGGCTCCCACATCAGTGGTCACGTAACGACCATGAGCTAAAAAAGTAGGCGATAACGAATAAAGAAAAAGAGCTATTAGACCAGCTTTATTCCCATAAAGCTCCCGGGCCCATTTAAAAATATAAAAGCCCAGCAAAAGCATAATTAAAAGCATTGGCAGACGAGCCCAAAAAATTATTTTATCAGCCTGATTGCCAGCTCGGTAAAGAAATTCTCCGCCAAAATCCCATTGGCCATTAATATCTTTTTGCCAGCTTTTATGCTCAAAAGGAAAATTAATTGTCTGTCCAGTAATTTTTGAACCAAGCCAAACAGATAAACCAGCTAAATCCTTAAGCAGGGGCGGATGTTCTGGATTAATCCGCATGTCCTGCTGACTGATATAAGAATAACCAGCCGGCGTATGAGCTAATTCATCCATAGTCGCTGAATCATTGCGCAGACTAAAAAAAGCCAAGACGAGCATTAGAACTAATAAACAAGCGGCTAAAATGTTAGTTATTTTATTATTGAATTTCATAAGCGCTAAATCCATTTATTTGTTTAATTTTGCCATCAGGCCATTTTTCTGATAGTTGCTCTAAAATGGCTTGGTCATATTTTAGGGGGATAATTAGGGCTGGTTGATTATTGAGGATAGTCTGGCTATTTTCGTCTCGAGTTAAATATTTTATTTCCTTATTTGATTTAAAGATTATGGTTTGAGCCGGCATAGGCAGACCATCAGGATAAGGCACGGACACGCCTGACTCATTAACTAAGATAACTTTTTGAATATTGGCTGGCAGGTTATTTAGATAATCAGTCAAATCAACTAAATCCTGCCGAAAAGCGCCAGCTACATGGGAATTTTTAGCCCACTGGAAGAAATATTTATTAAAATTAGCCAGGGCCGGATAAACAAGCATAAAAATCAAAAGAAAAACAGCTGTTTTTTTATTGGTTTTGGAAACTTTGTCAAATAGCCAAATTAGACCAAGGGCCGTAAAGATACAGACAACCGGAATAACGCCGATGGTTCTAAGAGCATGAGGAATACTTTCATAAGTAAGAATAGCTGGCAAGAGCATAATCAAGAACCAAGTAAAAAGAAAAATATAGACATTTCTCTTTGTAAATAAATTTTTGATTGTCAAAATCAACCCCAGAACAAACAAAATTCCCACTGCCCAATTAAGCATCGGTAAGCCAGCGTAATTATGCCGCCAATTCAAATCGCCAACAAAATTAAACATGCCTAACGTTTTAATCGTACTGATGGCTAATTCTTTCAAAGGCTGTTCAGTGCTGAATATGGAGACGCCGCCAGCCCGGCCAATAAAATCCTGGGGATTATTAAAGAAATAAATACCCAGGGGCAAAGCAATAATGAGAATAACGATAAAAAAGACATCTACTTTCCACCAACCATCTTTCAAATAAACTTTTTTCCAGAGCCAATCCCAGTTAATCTTCTCTGGTTTATTTTTTCGCCAATAATCAATCATTTTCAGTAAAATAACCACTGCCAAAATTAAGACGGCTACTCTAAAAGCAATATAAGTATAAAATCCTAAACCAAAGAAAATACCAGCCCAGATGTAATCTAGAAGGGTATTTTTTCGGAAAGCTCGCCAAAGAAAATAAAAAGAAAAACAGATTAAAAAGGGAACCAGAATGGCCCGAAAGCCAATCCGGCTAAAATTAATATGCCAGAAAGAAATGGCTAAGAAAAAACTGCTCAAAAGAGCAACTTTTTTATTTAGTAATTCTTTAGTCAGCAGATATAATCCCCAGACAGTTAAAATTCCCAAAAGAGCGCAGACCAATCTTATAGACCAGGCCATCGGGCCAAATAATTTAAAGCTCAAGGCAATCAACCAAATAAAAAGACCCTCCCGGCCATTATTTTCTGGATAGAAAACTTTAAATTGACTGGTTTCTAATGTTTTAAGAGCATCATTACCATTGATAGCTTCATCTGGATAAAGACCGGGCGGAATAGAATCAATTTGCCAAAGCCGAAAAAAACAGGCCAATCCTAAAATCAATAGTAGAAAGATAATTTGGTATTTTCTAGATAGATTCATTCTTCTTGATTTTATCATGAGATAAGGTATATTACAATTATGAATATGTGGAAAACTAAAGCAATTTATATTTTAATTATTTCCCTTTTTCTTATTAATAGTAAAGCTTTGGCCAGTGATGTCTATTTACCGAAAGCTGATTTAATTAGAGGAATTGGTCCAGAGATTTATGTTTTAGAAAATGGTCTGCGGCGCTGGATTCCTGATCCGGAAACTTTTGAATACTTTAAATACAAATGGACTAATATTAAAACCATGGCTGAGGCTCTTTTAGTCACTTATCCCCAAGGAGAGGATTTAGATAAATACGAAAATTATCCCGAGGGAACTTTACTTAGAGGTTCAGGTCCCGAAGTTTATCTAATTGAATTAGGCAAGCGGCGTTGGTTTCCTAATCCAAAAATCTTTGAAGGAAATAATTTTGGCTGGAAATATATTTATGATATTGATGATAAAAAATTAAATAGAATTAAAAAAGGTGATAATATGACTTTGTCAGAATCTAATAGATATCCAAAAACGATTATTTTAGATGGGCCAAAAGAGGGAGAGATTTTAGAAACAATTGAAGTTACTTTAAAATATTCAGGAACTAATCCCTTAGGTCAAGCCAGTGATTTGGACTTTGAAACATATTTAGCTGGTCATGATAGCAGATGGCATAATCAGTATTCAAGATATACTAAAACCTATAAATTATCTGGGGAAACTAAAATTTATACTTTTTATGTTCGAGCCAAAAATGAACAAGGTTATCTTGATGCCAGCCCGGCTTCTTTAAGTTTCCAAGTAGGGGTTTCGCCTTATTATCAAAAAGTGGAAATCAAAAGGGTCTATGCTAAAAAAGATGACTTTAAAGATGATTATTTAATTCTGCGAAATAAAACTGATCAGTCAATCAATATTACTGGCTGGACCATTAAAACAAAAGGAGAAACAATAACTATTCCCCAAGCAGTTAGCAGATTACGCCATCCTCTTTCAACCAATGATAACTCTGATATTGAATTGGCTTATAGAAATGAGGTTATTATTTCGGCTGGCTTGAGTCCCCAGGGGGTAAATTTCCGGACAAATAAATGTACTGGTTATTTGGATCAAATGTCTCAATTTTATCCTTCTTTGGCTGAAAATTGTCCTTATTTAGAAGAATCAAAATACAGTCATTTATCAAATGCTTGTCAGGATTTCATTGATTACTTAGGCCACTGTGAAATACCAGATTATTCTGATGATTGGCAGATTAGTATTGATAGCCAATGTACTAATTTCTTGAACGAAAAATTTAATTACAAACAGTGTTACGAAGATTACGAGAAGGAAATAGATTTTTTTGAAGATGACTGGCGAGTTTTCCTTAGTAAGTCCATTGATATTTTTGACAATGACGGCGACACGATTATTTTAAAAGATAAGGAGGGACTAATAGTTGATGAGTATTCATATTAATTTCTTTTTATGGTAAAATAAAAAGAAATATGGAGGAAAAATCACAATCAGCTCAAGCTCAAAAAGAGGTTCAACGACTCAAGGACTTAGAGCAAGAGAATCAAGTTAAAGAACTTTGCGATTTGGCCTTCCAAAAAGGTCTGGATTTTGCTATTGAAGTGGCTAAGAATTTAGATAATGCTTATGTTTTAGATGAACTCCATGATACTTTAATCAATGAGTTGTATAAAAAATTAGTTGAGCAAAGAAAATTGAAGAGAATTTAAATGGACATCAATCAAATTCTTCTATTGATAATTCTTTTCATTATTCTGGCTATTGTTATTTTAGGCAGCTTATTTTTTGTTTACCGGCTTAAGAATAAGGGACGATTAACCAGGGCTTTAAATATGAGCCTTTTTTTAATTAGTTTGCCTAAGAAAGTTAAAGAAAAGGAAGGAGAAACAGCTAAGGGCGAAAAAGAAATTATTTCAGTTATGGAGCAACTCTACGCCAGTTTGAATAATATTAAAGAAACCAAAGATACATTTATTTATGGCCAGCCCAATTTAGTTTTTGAAATAGCTACTTCTCAACTAAGCGAAGAGATTGTTTTTTATCTGGCGGTGCCGCGTAATTATGAAGATATTATTGAAAAACAAATTCATAGTTTTTATCCAGGAGCCAATATTGAGAAAGCTAAAGATTATAATATTTTTAATCCTCAAGGAGCCTCAATAGGCAGTTATTTAAAATTAGCCAGAAGCTATGTTTTGCCTTTTAAGACCTATCAAAATTTAGAAGCTGACCCGCTTAATGAAATTGTTAATGTCTTAAGTAAATTAGAAGAGAAAAAAGAAGGGGCAGTTATCCAGATTGTTTTTCGGCCGGCTTTATCAAAAAAATGGTCTCAATTTGGTTTAAAAATTGCCCAAGAGATGCAACGGGGTAAAACATATGACTTGGCTAAGATGAAAGCTGGTCGAGGATGGTCTCGAAGGAATCTTGGTTATCTAGCTGAAGGGATAAAAGGTCCTTCTCAAGAAAAAACAGAACCTGATCAACCTGTTAGTCATCTTCAGGTTAGTCCTCTTCAGGAAGAAACTGTCAAGGCCTTGGAAAACAAAGCTGGTAAAGTTGGTTTTGATGTTAATTTAAGATTATTGGTTTCAGCCGCTAGCCAGTCGCGAGCCGAACAAATTCTTAGTCATTTAGAAGCGGCTTTTAGTCAATTCAATGCCCCTAATTTAAATCAATTGAAGTCGTTCCGCCTGAAAAAAGGTCGAGGCTTAAGAAAATTAATTTATAATTTTTCTTTTCGGCTCTTTAATAAAAAACAGAAAATGATTTTGAATACTGAAGAATTAACCAGTTTATTCCATTTTCCAACAGCTGGCATTGAAACACCTAAAGTTAAATTCCTCAAGGCTCAGCCAGCTGCCCCGCCGGCTAATCTACCCAAAGAAGGTATTATTTTAGGCAAGAATCTTTATCGGGGCATAGAAACAGAAATCCGCCTGCAAAAAGACGACCGGCGGCGCCACCTTTATATTATTGGTCAAACCGGCGTGGGTAAATCTGTTTTCTTAGAGAATATGATTATTCAGGATATTAAAAATGGTCAAGGTCTCGGATTATTAGACCCCCATGGTGATTTAGTGGAAGAAATTCTTGGCTTGATTCCCAAAGAGCGAGCTGAAGATGTAATTGTTCTTGACCCGGCTGATTTAAAACGTCCGCTGGGCTTAAATATGCTGGATTATGACCCAAAATACCCAGAACAGAAAACTTTTGTCGTTAATGAATTGATTAATATTTTTGATAAACTTTATAACCTTGGCCAGACCGGCGGGCCAATATTTGAACAATATACTCGGAACGCTCTTTTGCTTTTAATGGATGACCCAGAGGAGAAGTTTACTTTAATGGAAGTGCCTAAGGTTTTGGCTGATAAAGAATTTCGCGACCATCTTTTAGTTAAATGTCAAAATACAGTCGTTAAAGATTTCTGGGAAAAAGAAGCTGAAAGAGCCGGCGGCGAGGCGGCTTTACAAAATATCGTTCCTTACATTACTTCTAAATTTAATGTCTTTATTGCTAATGATTATATGAGACCAATTATCGGTCAATCAAAAAGCACTCTTAATTTTCGGCAGATTATGGATGAGCAAAAAATTCTGCTGGTTAATTTAAGCAAGGGTCGGCTGGGGGATGTTAATAGCGCTTTATTGGGTTTAATTGTTACAGGCAAATTGTTAATGGCTGCTTTTTCGCGGATTGATATGGCCGAAGAAGAACGAAAGGATTTTTATCTTTATATGGATGAGTTTCAAAACTTTACCACTGATAGTATTGCGACAATTCTTTCCGAGGCGCGTAAATACCGGCTTTGTCTGACCATGGCTCATCAATTTATTGGTCAGCTGACCGAGGAAATTCGCCAGGCCGTTTTTGGCAATGTTGGCTCAATGGCTAGTTTTCGGGTGGGGGCTGATGACGCGGAATTTTTAATCAAGCAATTTGAGCCGGTTTTTGATACTAATGATTTAATTAACATTGATAATTTTAATGTCCATGTTAAATTGATGATTAATAATGAGACCTCTAAACCGTTTAATCTCTTAACTTATTTACCGGAAGAGGGGAGCTCAAAAATTGCTCAAGCCATTAAGGAGATTTCTCGTCTGAAATACGGCCGGGAAAAGGCCGTAGTGGAAAAGGAGATTCAAGGAAGAAATTAATGACCGCCTATAAAATATTTATTAAAGACCTTTTTTTAGATACTCTTTGGGAGATTTTGTATTTTCCTTTTTGGTGGTATAGCCGGGGATTAAAGAAGGCGGCTCTTTTTTGCTGGCAAAGGATTAAAGGCGGCTGGCGGGCTTTAGCTTTGTCAATTCTCTTAAGGAATTTTTTTAAGCCAATGTATGGTCAGCGCGGTTGGGAGGTTTATCTTTTAAGTTTAAATACTCATTTCTGGCAGGTTGGCTGGCGGCTTCTTTTTATGGCTGGCTGGTTTATTTTCTGGCTTTTTATTTTATTTAGTTGGCTGGTTTTGCCAATTTTTGTTATTTGGCAGTTAATCTAATGACTTTTCAACCCGGTCTTAATCTTTTGAGAATTATCCAAAGGCGGCTAAGGTTAATTTTAGCTTGGCTGTTTTTTGCTTTTTTGCTTCTTTTTGGAATTTATGGAATTTTGGTCTTATTTCTATTCCCAGAATCTCTTAATGTTTTTTATCTTTCTCTGCTGATTGATATGTTTCTTTTTTATCTTTGGCAGCGAGCCAAGGAAAGAAAGAGAAGAATTAAACTGCCTCGAGCAGACCAGCCCGAAGAGAAGATAGAGATTTCTTTATTTTTAGACAAACCAGCCCGAAAATCATTAGAAAAGTCCTGGTTATTATGTCATCGAAAAGGATATCGTTTTTTACGACCAATTCATCTTTTTGTTTGCTTTTTAAAAGATAAAGATTTCAAAAAAATATTAAAGAGATTAGATTGTCATTTATCTCAAGTAAAGGAAAAAACCAATCATATTTTAAAAAGCGCTTCCTTTTTTCCCCAAGATGAAAAGGGAGGGAATATTTTAGGCCCCAAAATTTCTTCGGATTTTAAAAAGATTTTTTTTGAGGCCTATCTTTTTTGCTCAAAACAGGGCAAAAATCAGATTAGTTCCTTAGACATCCTTTGGGCAATTAGTCGTCAAAAAAATCTGGTTCAGATGATTTTTGATGAATTTGGCATTAGTCCGGAGGAAATTGAACGAATAATCAAATGGATTGAATTAGAAAAACAGATTAGAAAATGGCAGAGAGCATTTTTTTGGCCTCGTCTTTTCAAACCAAAAGGTAAACTCAATCGGGCCATGACTGCCGCGGCTACCCCTCTTTTAGACAGGGTTAGTCAAGACCTGACTCTTTTAGCTAAGCAAGGGAGATTTGAATTTGTGGTTAATCGGCAAAAAGAAATTGAACAGATTTTTAATTTCTTTAGTTTAGACAAGTCAGGAGTAATTTTAGTTGGCTTGAGTCAGATAGGTAAAAAAGCTGTTTTGAAAAAACTGGCTCAAATGATGACTGAAGAAAATGTTCCTAAGTTTTTACAAGATAAAAGATTAGTCAAATTGGACTTAGCTAGTTTAGTTAGTTTAAGCGGCGCTAAGGAAAAAGGCGAAGAATATCTAAAAAGGATTATTTTTGAGCTTGAGCGAGCTGGTAATATTGTTTTAGTTATTGAAGATGTTGATAATTTAGTTGGCTTAAGAAGGCAGTCAAGCGGCTTAGATTTTGCTGAGATTTTAGCTTCTGCTTTGGATAACCGAGATTTTTTCTTTATTGGCACTGCCTTACCAGAAGGATTTTCTTCTAAAATTGAGGGAAGAATCTTGGGCCGGCTTTTGAATAAAATTGAAGTGGCTCTTCCGCCCAGGGACTTGCTTTGGCAGATTTTAATCAGCAAGACTTTTGTTATAGAAAAAGAATTAAGAATTATTTTTTCCGCTGACGCTCTCGACCAAGCCATTGATTTAGCTGATCGCTATCTTTACGGCCAAGCTTTACCAGCCAAGGCCATTGGTCTTTTAGAAGAAGCCGCTTCTTTAATTAGAAATCAGAGAGGCAAAGACAGTTTAATTAAGGGCAGTGATATTACCCAATTAGTCGCCCGAAAAGTTAAAATTCCCTTAGGTCAAGTAAAAGAAACTGAAAAAGAAAAACTACTTCATTTAGAAGAAGTAATCCATCGGCGATTAATTAATCAAGAAGAAGCAGTTAAGGCAGTCGCCGCATCTCTGCGGCGAAGCCGGCTTGAACTTAAAGAGCAAAAGAAGCCTGTTTGTAATTTTCTTTTTATTGGGCCAACTGGCGTAGGTAAAACAGAATTAGCCAAGACCTTAGCTCAAGTTTATTTTGGCGATGAGAAAAGAATGATTCGCTTGGATATGTCCGAATATCAAGAAAAAAGAGGTTTAAGGCGGCTGATTGGCTCGCGCATTGAAGAAGGTCTTCAAAGAGGTTATTTAACTGAAGCAGTTAAACGCCAGCCTCACTCACTTTTACTTTTAGATGAAATAGAAAAAGCCCATCCTGATATTTTGAATTTATTTTTACAAGTAATGGACGATGGACGCTTGACTGATGTTTCTGGAGAGACAATTAATTTTACCAATATTATTTTGATTGCCACTTCTAATGCTGGAACATCCTTTATTCAAAAGAAAATTAGCCAGCAAGTTGGCTATCAAGAAATTTACCAGAATTTAAAAGAGGAAGTTTTATTGGAATATTTTCGGCCAGAGTTTTTAAATCGTTTTGATAAAATTGTTTTATTTAAGGCCTTGACTATGGAAAATATGTTTAAAATTACTCGCTTGTTTTTAAAGACAGTTAAAGGAAGGTTAAAAGAAAAAGGAGTAGATTTTGAAATAGCCGAGGAAGCAATTGAAGAATTGGCCGCTCAAGGTTTTGACCCTTTATATGGGGCTCGACCTTTAAGAAGAATTATCCAGGAAAAAGTAGAAAATATTGTTGCTCGATTGTTTTTAGAAAATAAAATCAGGCGACGAGATAAATTACTTTTGAAAAAAGGTTTAGTTTTTGAAATCAAAAAAGCCCCGGCTATTTGAGGTTTTTAAATAGTATGATATAATAAAAAAATAAATATGCTTAAAAAAATAATCAGACAATTTAGTAAATTTGTCGTCATCGGCCTTATGAACACAGCTATTGATTTTGCTATTTTGAATCTACTGATGTGGTGGATCGGGATTTATAAAGGCAGCTGGATTATCTTGCTCAATGCTCTTTCTTTTAGCGTAGCCGTGATTAACAGTTATCTTTGGAATAAGTATTGGACTTTTCGAGCTAAGGAAGCTGATGAAGCTGGTGAAGTAGTCAAAGAATTTTCTCAATTTGCGGCAGTTACCCTAATTGGTTTAGCAATTAATACCAGTGTTGTCTTTGGCGTAACCACTTTTGTCCAGCCGCTTTTTGGCTTAAGTCCAGAAATTTGGGCTAATCTGGCTAAGGTAGCGGCGACTGGTTTTTCTCTGATTTGGAACTTTATCGGCTATAAGTTTATTGTTTTTAAAAAATAAAAGACACATGGAGAATCTTGTTTTATACCGTAAGTATCGTCCTAAAACCTTTAAGGAGGTAGTCAATCAAGAACATATTATTCGGACATTGACTAATGCCTTAAGCATGAACAAAGTAGCTCATGCTTATTTGTTTTCTGGGCCTCGGGGGACGGGCAAAACAACCGTGGCCCGTTTATTAGCCAAGGCAGTTAATTGCCAAGACCGTCAGAATCACGAACCCTGCAATCAATGTCTGGCTTGTCAGGAAATCAGTCAGGGCCGTTGCTTGGATTTAATTGAAATTGATGCGGCTTCCAACCGGGGGATTGATGAAATTAGAGAATTGCGCAATGGCATTAAATTTACCCCGACTAGTTTGAAGTATAAGGTTTTTATTATTGACGAAGTTCATCAATTAACTAAAGAGGCCTTTAATGCTTTACTCAAAACTTTAGAAGAACCGCCGGCTCACGCTATTTTTATTTTAGCCACTACGGAAATTCATAAAGTTCCCCAGACCATTATTTCCCGCTGTCAAAGATTTGATTTTCATAAATTAACTTTAGAAAAAATCGTTGACCGTTTGGCTTGGATTAGCCAGCAGGAAAAAGTAGCCATTGAAAAGCCAGCTTTAGAATTAATTGCCTTAAATGCTGATGGTTCTATTCGCGATGGAGAAAGCTTGCTCGGCCAGATTATGGCTATGGAAGACAAAAGGATTACCTTAGAAGAAGTCCAGACCATTTTAGGAGTAATTGACATCAAGGCAGTTCAGGAATTAGTTGAATATTTAACCGCTAAAAGTAACTCTCAAGCTATTTCTCATATTAACCAAGTGGCCAGTCAGGGTTATGATTTAATTCAATTTAGCAAGTCCTTAATCGGTTATTTGCGTAAAATGATGATTCTTAAAGTTGACCCTAATTTAGCTAATCTGGTTGCCCCTGAATTGACTAAAGAGCAGTTAGATGTCATAATAAAGCAAGGTCAGAAGTTCTCCCAAATCGATTTAATAAAAACAATCCACCTTTTCATCCAAGCCGCCAACCAAATCAAGTCAGCTGATTTTCCTCAACTGCCCTTGGAGTTAGCGGTGGTGGAGTGTTGTCAAAAAGAATAATTGCCGGGTCGGCTAATGGTAGGCCGTTAGGTTTTGGTCCTAAAAATCGGGGTTCGAATCCCTGCCCGGCAGCCAGACAGGGCACCGGTTCAAGAGACCGGGGTGCCTAAAGGTCGATTAAAATAAATATAATAATTTTTAAAAATATGCCCGAAGGAAATAGAAAAACACCAATAGATATAACAGTAAAATATCTTGAGCTTTCGAATAATAAAATAGATGGCTACGATCTTTATATTTTATATGTTTCAGGAGATAACTATCGAGAATTACCTTTAGATGCCAATGTCAGATTGCCTAGTGAAAAGTCGATCCCATATAGGGAAATGACAAAGACTTTAGAGTTAGATCCATCTAATTTCTTTCTACGAAATAGTGGAATAAGCATTATTGCTTCAGATATAAAAATAGATAAAGGCAAAAAGAAAGTAAAATTTACTTTTGAACCCGAAACGGGAATAGTAAATGGCGGGCATACTCAACTAGCCATACTTGATGTCAAGAAGCAAAGAGATATCAGTCAGGTAAGGATAAAACTCGAGGTTATTAAGCATAATTTTAATCCGCAAGAATTAGCAATTATCGCAGCTAGTCGGAATACCGCGTCTAATGTAAAACCGTATTCTACTGCGGAGAAGAAAGGGCTTTTTCTTAAAATAAAACGCGAGATGCTTCCTCAGTTTGAAAAACATATAATTTGGTATGAAAATCGTCAAGTGCCTAACGATCGAGGATTGCTAGCACTCGACTTTATAGCTTATTTAAATTTATTTAATATTAAGAATAACCAAAGTAACCGTAATAATGAATCAAGTAATCAACCAAATAAATCAGCAACTAGCAAAACATCTGTTTTTAATGATTGGGAAAAAGATCCAGACTCTCTACAACACATTTATCCTTTGGTCAATGATATAATAAATCTATTAGAATATATTCAGACTACCTTTCATAAGAAAATTCCTAGAGGTTTTACTGGTCTTGGTGTTGTAAAAAACCTGAATGGTAAAAACAGGAAGTCTCTGTTTATAGGTAAAAATATGGAGTTTGAACTACCAAAGCAATTTTTGCTACCTATTTTGGCAAGTTTAAGGGCGAATATCAAATACGATGAAATAAATGGTAAAATCGGATGGTTCGAAAAACCGGAAGATGTTTTTGATAAATGCAAGGCTTCGATTATAGCCGTCTTGATTAAAACATACAAATCTACTTATCACAAAGAACTTAATCGGGCTAGTAAAGATTCTAATCTTTGGCAGATACTTTATTTCAATGCAGAAAACAATGTAGATAAAGAGAAAGAATGGAAAATGTATAATGTTCCGAGATAAATTGGAGAGTAAAAAGGGAATATCCTTAAGCGGAAATGCTTGTGTCGTTTGTGGTTGGGATGAAAAGAATGTTAAAGGCGAATCTTTGGTTATAGGAGCGCACGCGAGACCCCTTAGGGGTACTACTGATTATGATAAACGGGATAACATTTTTGCTTTATGTCCAAATCATCATACTGAATACGATGTGGGCAATTTGACTATTGATCCTACTAATCTTTTGTGTATTCACATAAATTCCAAAAATCCTTACCATCTTAAAAAAATTATTGGTAAAGTAGACCATATACAAAAAGGTTATTTTGATTATCATAGGAAAAACATTTTCAATAAAAAATAAACTAACCTAATGAAGCCCTATTATCAAAAACCAAAATTTACTCTTTTCCAAGGAGATAGTTTGGAATTACTTAAAAATTTCAAGGAGAATTCCATTGATATGATTTTTGCTGATCCACCATATTTTCTTTCTAATGGAACTTTTACCTGCCAAAATGGCAGGATGGTTAGCGTTAAAAAAGGTGATTGGGATTTAGGAAATAGCATGAAAGAAAATTTTGATTTTCACCTAAACTGGATTAAGGCCTGCAAAAGAATTTTAAAACCGCCAGGAACTATTTGGATTAGTGGAACTTATCATTCAATCTATCAATGTGGTTTTATTCTCCAAAATACTGGCTATCATATTTTAAATGATATTTCTTGGTTTAAGCCAAATGCGTCTCCTAATCTAAGTTGTCGCTTTTTTACCGCTAGCCACGAAACATTACTTTGGGCCAGAAAAGACAAAAAGGCCAAACATACTTTTAATTACGAAGCAATGAGAAACAGTGAATGGCCAGAAGATTTTATTAAAAAACCAAATGCCCAGATGCGTTCTGTTTGGGCGATTAGCACTCCAAAGCCAATTGAGAAGAGATTTACTAAGCATCCAACCCAAAAGCCAGTTGATTTACTAAAAAGGATAGTTTTAGCCAGTACTAACAAAGGCGATTTGATTTTAGATCCATTTACTGGCAGTTCAACAACAGGATTAGCTGCTTATCTTTATGGCAGAAAATTTATTGGCATCGATAATGAAAAGAAATATTTAGATTTATCAATTAAAAGATTTGAGGAATTAGATAAAAATTTGAAGAATAAATTTAAGAAATAATGAAAATAGTTACTAGAGCTACGGCTATCAAAAATTTAAAGGAATATATCGGACAAGATTTAGCTGAACTGGCTGAAAAATTTGGCGTAACTACTTATAAAAACGGTAAACAGAATAAAGGATGGAAGGGTTTAGTTTTAGAAAGATTGGCCGGACTTGAAACAAACGTTTCCAAAGCGCCTAACGGATTATTCTATGAATTAAAGTCAGTAGCTTTTCATTATGTTAAAGATAAACTTGTGCCAAAAGAAACAATGGCTATTACTATGATTAATCCCCATGAATTAAAAGAGCACGATTTTTTTAAAAGTCATTGTTGGGCAAAGTTAAAGTCAATGATTTTTTGTGCAGTTATGTGGCACGGACAGAATGCAACTAAAGCCGAATTATTGGAAGTAGAAAGTTTAGATTTTGCTGAGGAAGATGATCTAATAAGAGAAATTGAAGCCGATTACCAATTTATTAGAGAAAAATTAATTAAACGTGGATTTGATAGCTTAACTGGCAAAGATGGAAAATGGATTCAGGCTAGAACTAAGGGGACTGGCGGAATAAATCCACGGACAGGAAAAAGACGACCAATAACTCGTGCGTTTTACGCCCGCAAGGAATTAGTTAAAAAGATATTTGAATTAGGAGAATAATTTCAAACGGAATGCGACCGAGGTGCATTGGGCGAGGGTGGTTGGATAGTCTAAGAAAGCCCTTAACGGTCTCGTATTCTATTAATCTGGACTGAGGTATCCAGCCAACGTCAGCACCGGTTCGAGAGACCGGAGTACTCTATAATCTTGGCTAATTTTAATACAAATATGCGAATTTTAACTTTCTTTGTAAAGCCATTTAGTATAGCCATTATTCTAAGCATAGTATCTGCGATTCTTTTATTGCCTCTTCCTACTGAAAAGATGCAATTTTTCCCTGCTGGTTATCAAAAAGGAGGGGAAAAAGTAACTTTTCGTAGTAATGCTGAAATTATTCCTATCCCTATAATTAAAGTGTTTCTTTCTTCGATTAATTTTCCCTCCCAATTAAAATATTATAATGCCTATTTCAAGATACGTCAGACAAATACCGAAAATGAACATTTATTTAGCTTCTATATACTTATTAGAAAGAGTGAAGATTTTTCGGTACATGCTACTAAAGAAGTATTTGGCGAACCAGATCCACTAATGAGTGGAGAGGATTATAATACCTACAGTCTTGAGGTCAGTGACGATTATGTTGTGCCTACAATTCCTATAACAGTTCCAGTTTCTTTTTCAACAATGATTTTTTGTGATTCAACTCCCGAAGAAGAATGTCCGATCATTGGTCATTCTGATTACGAAAAAATTATTAATTTTTATGCGAAGCCGAATATATGGTCGTGGTTTATTCAATTTTTTCTCATTTTTGCCTTTTGGGTAGTTATAATAAATTCTTTGGGAGATTTAATCCATAGACGATGGCGAAAATCATAGAATTAAAAATAAAAAAAACAAAACATAGTATGAAAAATAAAACACTCGCAATTTTCGGCATAGGAACATATATATTATCAGTCTTATCGTCTGCTACGAATCTTGAAGGAAATTCTATCGCGCCGATTGCTTTAATTGTAATATCAGGAATAGCAACAATAGTGTTTATTATTATGGCAACAGTTCGCTTATGGAAAAAGGCAAAAAATTTATCAATAATGTTTGTGTCTTCAGCTCTTATTCTTTTTATATTAATGGTGATTCAAGAATTTACTTTGTCCTCCTACGGAAGTCCAATCATTATTTTATTGAATATTGTCAAGGTAATTAATTTCGTTGTATTTGTTTGGGTGATAATAAAACTTTTCAAATTGAAAAATTAAAAAATATGAGCGATATAATTACATTTTCAGATCGGGGTTGTGTTGGGCGAGAGTAATAAGATAGCCCAAGAAATCCCTTAACGGCCTTATATTCTATTAATCTGGATCGAAACAGCCAGCCATATAGAATATTTTGGCAACCATAGTCGTTTAGAAATATGACAGTACATTTTACAAAAAAATCTATGTTGGGAGAATCTTTGCGAGAGATGATTCAAGTTGCCGAATACTGTATTAATTATAGAAAAGAGGTTCATCCCGAAATTTGGAAAGGTCAAAGAGGTTGTTATGGTTATCCGGCAGCCCTTGTATTGTTAGTTATTGTGAATAGCATAGGCAAAGAGATTGAGCGAGGTGGAGATGATACTAGTCGCAATTTTAATGTTTTGAACAATAAAGATTATTACAATTTAAATTTATCTCCGGATTTAGTTGAAAAAATTGTGAAATTTTATAGGCATAAACTGGCACATGAAGGTGTGATTGGGGATTGGGATAGGTCAGGTAGTGATGATATTAGTATGATTCCTGGGGTTGAAAGCGGCCCTGTATTCCGGAAAATAAATTTTGGATATCAGCTTAATTTAAAGGCATTTTTGAATGTAAGTAAAAAAGCTTTAGAAAAGTTTTTAGATTCGATTTAATACTTCGACCGAGGTGCATTGGGGGAGAGTGATTAGATAGTCCAGGAAAGCCCTTAACGGCCTCATGTTTTATTAATCTGGACAGAGGTGGTCAGCCATATTAGAATTATGAAAATATTAATTTGTTGTAGTAAATTTTTATACGATAAGATTCCACCAATTAAGGAAAAGTTAGAAAAGATGGGACATATTATTACAATGCCTAATAGCTACGAAGAACCACTAAAAGAAGAGGAGATGAAGAAGATAAGTCAGGAAGAACATAGTAAATGGAAGGGTAATATGATTAGATTACAAACAGAAAAAGTAAAAGCAAATGATGCTGTTCTAATTTTGAATTTTGAGAAAAACGGTCAGAAAAATTACATTGGCGGGGCTACTTTTTTAGAAATTTTTAGAGCATTTGATTCTGGTAAGAAAATTTTTCTGTTTAATTCAATTCCAGATAACATTTTAAGAGATGAACTAATGGGAATGAATCCAGTGATAATCAACGGTGATTTGTCAAGAATTAAATAAAGTTTTAGTGTTGATAACTCTATGAAAAAAATTCACTATAACAAATTGATTCGTGATAAAATTCCTGAAAAAATCAAGAAAAGCGGCGGTGATTATAAAGTAGAGAAATTAAAGACAAAAGAATTTGAGAAAGAACTTATTAAAAAAGTTGGTGAAGAAGCCGACGGTTTAGTTGCAGCAAAGAATAAAAAAGAATTAATCTCAGAATTGGCTGACGTGATTGATGTAATTGAAGAGATAAAGAGATTTAAGAAAATTACGGCTCAGCAAATTAAAACCGCCCAAAAAGAAAGCGATAAAATCAAGGGCGGATTTAAGAAAAGATTATTTCTATTTTGGTCATCTGATACTGGGTACAGAAGTAATGAGAGACGATACTCAAGGCGATAATTTAACTGTTCTAATTCCTGAATCTTGGTTCTATTGAAATAAAAGCGGGGATTGGTTGTATTAAATAGTAGGAGCTATCTATGCCTAAATTAAAAAGGCAGCTTACTGATGAGCAGGTAGTCAGGATGGTTCAGTCAGGTAAGGTTGAGTCCTTTGGTATCTTAGTTAAACGATATCAAGCAAAAATGTTGCGTTATGCCAGAAAATTTCTTTTTAATTATCATGACATTGAAGATTTAGTCCAGGAGGTATTTATTAAGGCCTATACTAATATCCAAAGTTTTGACGCCTCCAGAAAATTTTCATCCTGGCTTTACCGGATTGCTCACAATCAATTCATTAATGCGATTAAGAAAAAAGGCAAAGAAGCAGTGCCTTTTTTTGACTTAGATATTTTATTACCTCGTTCTATTTCTAAAGAAAATGCTGATAAAAATATCAATCAGCGGGAACTTCGCCAGATACTTAATAAGTGTCTTGAAAAGCTGGATATTAAATATCGTGAACCCTTAGTTTTGTATTATTTTGAGGAATTAAGCTATAAAGAAATTACTGATGTTTTACATATCCCTATGGCGACAGTGGGTATTAGGTTAAAAAGAGGTAAGGAAATTATGAAAAATTTATATGAAAAATATTAAAGTTATTGATAAAATAAAAAAGGAACAGATTAAAATGCGGCCTAAAATATATTTTACCTTGAGGACTCTTTTTATTAGTTTGATTACTCTATTGGTTGCTCTTTTTGTTTTGTATTTAATTAGTTTTATTATTTTCAATTTACGGGCCAGCGGGGTTTGGTTTTTGCCTAAATTTGGCTTTTCTGCTATGGGGATTTTCTTTAAATCATTGCCCTGGCTTTTGATTTTAATAGCTATAGTTTTGATTATCGTCTTAGAATTACTGGTTAAACATTTTAGGTTTGCTTATCGTCGGCCAGTTCTTTATTCAATCTTAGGTATTATTATATTAACCATTTTAGGCAGTTTTCTAATTGGTCGGGCTAATTTACATCCAAATCTTTTTTGGAAAGCCCGCCAAGGGAAGCTGTACATGGTCGGCGGATTCTACCGTGGTTTTGGCGCGCCAAAGCTTCCCAATGTTCATCGAGGGATAGTTACTGAAATAATTGACAAGGGTTTTTACTTAGAAACGCCTCGAGGTGAAATATTAACTATTGTGGTTGCTTCAAATAATATTGAGAAAAGTGATCGGGTGGTTATTTTAGGAAAGAGAGATAATGGCATAGTTCGGGCTTTTAAAATCCGCCGAATTAACCAACCAATGACTTGGTGAAAGAAAAAGCTCTTTCAGTTGTATTAATAGATAGAAAGGAGGTCGACAAAACTATGAAAAAAATATTAGTTTATTCATTTTTAGCAATTGGCTTATTTGGTCTTTTGGGAGTAGGCATAGCTTCAGCTGGCTGGTTTGGTCATTTTAGCGATGCCTCACCTGAAGAAATTGCTCAACACCAAGAGATAATGTTTCAGAAGAAGGCGGATTTTATGGGTATCAGTGTGGATGAAATGAAAAATGCCTGGGCCGAAGGTAAAAATTTTAAAGAAATAGCTGAAGAGCAGGGGATTACTCAAGAACAGATTCAAGAAAGAATGAGAGAGACAAAAGAGGAATATTTACAGAATCGTTTTCAGGCCATGGTAGATAATGGAATTATTAGCCAAGGGCAGGCTGACCAGCGTCTGCAATTTATGGAAGAGCGAATGGCCGATGGTCAGATGGGCAAAGGATTCCACAAAGGTTTTGGTAAATGCTGGAGTGATTAATAATTAACAATTTCACCCCTAAAAAAAAATCTCAGGTTCTCCATTTGTGCCTGAGATTTTTTAATATTTACAAAAACAGGGATATGCTGTAAACTTTATTAAGAAAGGAGATTAAATTTTATGAAAAAAATCAGTTATCTTGTTTTTGTATCAATCGCAATTTGCGGTTTAGCTATTTGGACTCAAGCCCAGAATAATGATTCGGATACCACTAATCCAGCTGCTATTAGTGATTTAGCTGTTTCTACAACCACGGTCTCTTCAGTTAGTTTAACTTGGACAGCCCCTGGTGATGATAATATGACTGGCACTTCAACCAGCTATGACCTTCGTTATGCCACGACGACTATTACTAATAGTAATTGGGATTCAATTACTCAAGCTGAAAACGAGCCAACTCCTCAAATAGCCAGCAGTACCGAGACAATAACTATTTCAGGATTAGAAGAATCAACTACTTACTATTTTGCCATTAAATCAGAAGATGAAGAGAATAATCAATCAGATTTGTCCAATGTGATTAGTGGGACAACTTTAGCTTCGGAACCAGAGCCAGAACCAGAGCCAGAACCTTCAATTGGCTTTGAAATAAAGGTGACGCCTCAAAGTTTAAATCTAAGCAGTCAGGGCAACTGGATTAGTATTCATCTTTTTGTTCCGGCTCCCTACAGAGCCAGTCAGATTGATATTTCCACTGTTAAGCTTAATGATAGTTTGTCGCCTGATTTAAATTTCAAAGGGCTAAATTACTTTAGTAAAGGGAATAAAATTAAAGAAAGAAATAGTTCTAATCTTGTTCTGAAGTTTTCTCATTCCGAATTTGTAGAGTTAGTCGAAGAAGCAACAGGGAATTTTGAAGTAACTGTTACTGGACAGATTAATGGAGAGACTTTTTCGGCCACTGAGACAATTAATATTTTAAGCATTGCCGCAGAAACAGAAGGAACATTGGTTATGTCTGATGATGGTCCAGAGGTCTATATTATCAAGAATAACCGCAAAAGACATATTCCTTCTGTTCAGGCCTTTAATCGCCAAAATTTTGCTTGGCAGAATATTAAAAGAATAACAGCCGGACAACTAAATTCTTATTCAGATGACGAGTTAATTAAAGCAAGTGATAATCCAGCTGTCTATCTAATTTGTGCTGGTATGAAAAGACATATTCCTTCGTCTCAAGTTTTCGAATCTTATGGATTTGATTGGAATAATATTTCTGTTGTCAGTCCTGATGAATTAACTGACTATGTTGATGTTAATTTAATTCGAGCGGCTGGTGAGACCAGAGTTTATCTTTTAGCTGGCAACAAAAGACATTGGATTCCTACGCTGGCCGTTTTTAACAAGCATGGCTATAAATGGAATAATGTCATTATTGTCAATTCAACTGAAAGAAATGCCTTTTCAGAAGGCGAGAACATTGAATAAAGGTCGAGAACATAAAATTAATTAATTATTAAAAACATGAAGAAATATTTGATTTTTGGATTAGTTGTTGCCGTGCTTTTGTCAGTAAGTGTAGTTTTGGCAGCCAAGCCAGTAAATATAGATCCATCAGAAGGACGCGCAAAAGTAGCTATTCCAGTCCATGCTATTAAAGTTGCTCCAGGTATTTTCTATTTGGGAACTGCTATGGATAATGGCAGGGTTGTTGAGGGATACGCAGTATTTGTAAAACCAGAAACAGAATGTGGTAATGGAATTTGCGAACCAGGAGAAAATGTCAGGAAATGCCCAGAGGATTGTACTAATGGCGAAGAAGAACCAGATACAAGTTCTTGTTATACTTTCTTAGCTAGGGGAGCTAAGTGGAAAAGCATTGAGCCCTATATAGTTGATCCAACAAATACCAAAGGACTGGATGTAGGATTTGTAGCAAGTAATTTAGCTATAGATATTGATAAATGGGAAACAGCCGCTGGAGTTGATATTCTTGGTGGAGAAGTCACTGGAATAGTTGATGGTGCAGATCTAGAGAGTCCTGATAATAAAAATGAGGTCTATTTTGCTGATATTGATGAGGATGGAGTGATTGCCATGGCTATTATTTGGGGTATATTCGGTGGGCCGCCTCCCTTTAGAGAGCTTGTTGAATGGGATCATATCTATGACGATGTTGATTTTGACTGGTCAGATTCAGGAGAAGCAAACAAGATGGATTTTGAAAATATCGCCACTCACGAACTTGGACACAGTGTTGGTTTAGGCGATCTTTATAACGATGAATGTTCAGAACAGACCATGTATGGCTGGGCAGATAATGGAGAAACCAAGAAAAGAACTCTTGAAGCAGGGGATATTACTGGCATTCAGAAGCTATACGGGAACTAAGTAATTACTAAATTAGGTAAAACAAAAACACCCGCCTGATGCGGGTGTTTTTGTTTTTAGTATGGCAGTTGTTTTACCAACGACCGCCGCGGTTGCCACCAGCAAAGTCCCGACCGCCGCCGCCCCGATTAAAATCTCTTCGCGGAGGACGAGATTCCATAGGACGAGCTTCATTGACTGTCAAAGTACGACCGTCAAGTTCTTTGCCATTCCACATTTCCGTAGCTTTTTGGGCTTCTTCATCAGAAGACATTTCCACAAAGCCAAAACCCTTTGAACGACCAGACATTTTATCAGTAATAATAGCTGCTGATTCAACGGTTCCGGCCTTAGCAAAAGCATCCTTTAATCCATCTTCGGTAGTGTCATAAGACAAACCGCCAACATATAATTTTTTAGCCATATATTTCCTTATATGAATTAATCGTAAGCCGACCTCTTCTCATTTTTCACTTTTGACTTACACTAATTCGCATAAGGAAAGAGAAAACTTATTGAGAATACTTACCCTTAAATTGTATATGAAGATAATTGAAAAGTCAAGTTATTTATGCTAAAATAATTCTGTCTATGTTTCCCAAGGTTTTTATTATTATCCTCAATTGGAATAATTGGCCGGATACTTTAGAATGCTTAGAATCGCTTAAAAATAATGACTACCCTAATTATCAGGTAGTCATTATTGATAATGGCTCCACAGAAAAACCAACAGTTCCAGATTCAAAAGTTAAAATCATCTATAATAAAGAGAATCTGGGATTTTCTGGCGGCAATAATATTGGGATTAAATACGCTTTAGAAAAAGGAGCTGATTATATTTTACTGTTAAATAATGATACGATCGTGGCCAAAGATTTTTTAAGCGAAATGATTAAAGTAACCGAAAAAGATAAAAAAATCGGGATGATTGGACCAAAGATATATTTTTATGGAGATAAGAATAGAATTTGGTTTGCTGGTGGTCAGGTTAATTGGCTCTATAATCAAGGTCAAATGAGGGGATATAATAAGATAGATAAAGGGCAATATGATTCTCCAGAAGAAACCGACTATATCACTGGCTGTTGTCTGTTAATTAAAAAAAAGGTTATTGAGAAAATCGGTTTAATGTCAAAAGATTATTTTTTATACTATGAAGATACTGATTGGTCCTTGAAGGTCCAACAAGCTGGCTTTAAATGTCTTTTTGTCCCAAGAGCTAAAATTTGGCACAAGGGTTCAAAAAGCAGCTTAGAAGGCTCGCCTTCATATATTTATTACCATATTAGAAATGGTTTAATTTTAGCCCAGCGATACGCTCCTTGGTATATTAAACCCTTGGTTCATTTAGATGTTGGCTGGCGGATTAAAAAACAGATTCTCAAAATAATTTTCTTGGCCAAAAAACGAACTTGGGCTAAATATATTTTATTAGGTATAAAAGATTTTTATTTAGGCAAACGAGGTAAATATGAAAATTGGCATTGAGGCTCATAATTTAGAAGGCCAACCAACCGGCGTTGGTCGTTATTTGATTAACATTCTTCAACAATGGAGTAAATTTGATTTGCCAACTGATTTGAAATTTATCCTTTATTTCAAGAAAGAAATTCCTGATCTGGATTTATCTAATTCATTTGAAAAAAAACTGCTTCATTCAAATAGTAACGCTTTTTTTATTCACTATCTTTTACCTCAAGCGGCTAAAAAAGACAAAGTTGATATTTTATTTTGCCCTGGCTATCTTGGACCAATTTTTTATCAAGGCAAAATTGCTTTGACCTTACATGATATTATTTACCAAGCCCGACCCGATCTTTATAACTGGCCCAGTTTTTGGGATAAGATACTGCTTAAAAAATTTTCCCGAATTTCCGCCAAGAAAGCCAAGATTATTTTTACTCCTTCAGAATTTAGTAAAAAAGAAATTTTAAAACACTATCAAGTAGTTGCTAATAAAGTTTTTGTTACGCCTTTAGCAGTTGACCAATCTTTTAGGCAAATTGATAATCAAAATAAACTTGAAGAGATTAAAAAGAAATATCAGATTAAAAACAGATTTATTATTTCAGTTGGCTCAATTTTTAACCGTCGCCATTTGTCTGAAGTGATTGAGGCCTTTGAAAAAGTGGCTGATCAATTGCCAAAATATCAATTTTTAATTGTTGGGCATAATTATACTAAGCAAAAATTATCTGGCAGAGCTGTCTTGCATCAGGATTATCTTAAAGGAAAAGATTTAATTACTTTATATAATGCAGCCGATTTATTAATTTATCTTTCTGATTACGAAGGTTTTGGTCTGCCGATTTTAGAATCAATGGCTTGCGCTACTCCAATAGTCACCAGCTTCTTGGGTTCTCTTCCGGAAGTAGCCGGGGATTCGGCTATTTATGTTAAAGATAATTCAAATGTAGAATCAATCTCTTGCGCTATATATCAAGGATTAACTGATCAAGAATTGCGCCGAGAGCTGATCGAAAAAGGACTAAGGCAAGTGCAAAAATTTTCTTGGCAAAAATGCGCTCAAAAAACGCTTGACGTTCTATTGAATTGCGGGGTAAAATAAGGTCGTATTCTGCGGTAGCTCAATGGTAGAGCAACTGACTGTTAATCAGTGGGTTGCAGGTTCGAATCCTGCCCGCAGAGCTCGTGTATTGACACAAGTATACTTTTATAGTATGCTTTCTCTAGCTCTTAAAAGTTTTACATAAGAACATTTATTAACTTAATTCTAGAAAAGGAGGGATTTCAATGAAAAAGATTGGATTAAGCGTAAACAATTGCGTTGCAGATATTTGCAGAGGAAGTGTAAAAGTTGAAAATGTTATAAAAATTATCGCCAGAACATCCTGCAGAGATGAAGAGGATTGGAATCATGTAATCGACCTTTATAAAAGGGAATACTGGAGTTATTTTCCAGATGAAGCCGAAAAGGTAATTAGGCAACTGATCGCCGAAAAACGCGTTGAACAGCCACGCTTAAAAGATAAGCCCTTTGCTGATATTAAAAATGGAGTCTGGGTTGAATCCGAAAAGGAAATCATTTGGTTTTAGAAAAGAGAAAATGAATTAATGTTGTTCTTTATTAAGCCTCTTCGGAGGCTTTTTATATTAATATCAATATTTGAAATAAGTTCGAAAATCGTCCCAGCGGGGGAGTTTTGCAAAGACACTCAAGCAATTGGATGTTTTTGTTTTATGTGTGGTATACTTTTTGTATGGAAGAAAAAGTACAACAACGCGCAACCTTT
>CAZMCO010000007.1:0-32188 GCA_964565215.1 uncultured Candidatus Saccharibacteria bacterium
TTCCATATTTGAGGCATTTCTTCAGCTGCCGCGGCAGCGATAATTTTATTAAAAGGAGCTTTGGCAACCAACCCTTTTGAACCATCACCACAAATAAATTCAACATTCTTAAAATTATATTTCTGAACATTGGCCTGACCAAATTCTTTAAGTTCTGGAATTCGTTCAAGAGCATAAACAAAACCCCCTGAACCAACCAGCTGACAAAGCATGGCTGTCTGCCAGCCCGAACCAGAACCAATATCTAAAACTTTATCTCCCTTTTTTGGTTGAAGTAGCTCTAACATAAAAGCCACGGTCAAAGGTTGAGAAATGGTCTGACCATAGCCAATTGATAAAGGGGCATCAATATAGGCCTGATCTTTTAAATAATTTGGAACAAAATTCGCTCGATCAATACAACGAAATGCTTCAATAATTGGCTGGCTTTTAGGATATTTCTTCATTGCCCCATTCTTCTTTCTCGTCTTTGGAATTCTTTAATTGCTTTAATAAATTCCTCTTTAGCAAAATCAGGATAAAGCTCTTTGGGAAAATATAGTTGACTATCAGCACAATGCCACATCATAAAACCAGCGCTATTATGGGGGTCATTGCGACTGCCAGTCCGAATCAAAAAATCAACTGACGGTAAAGAACCAGTCCAAAGATGCTTTTTTAATAGTTCTGAAGTCACTTTTAGATTTTTGTTTTTTTGTCCTTTTTTTAAAATGCCTTTAATAGCTTGAAGCATTTCGTCAGTACCGCTGTAAGCAATAAAAAAATTAAGTAAATATTGATTATAATTTTTAGTTGCTCTGGTTGCTTCTTTAATTGACTCAATGGCTTTAGTTGGTAAAACTTTTAACCATTGACCAAAAACATTAACTTTTACTTGATTTCTGTGTATTTCTTGGCTTTTAGCTAATTTATGAAAATAACGTTCATATATCTGAAAAAGAATATTTATTTCTGCTTGGGGACGCTTGGTTAAATTATCCCAAGAGCCAACCCAAAAAGAAAGACAGGGAATGCCCATATCAAATGCCGCTTTAACTATTTTTTCTGTGGTTTTAGCGCCAGTCAGATGACCTCGCCAAGGAGCTAATCCTTTTTGCTTAGCCCAGCGACGGTTGCCATCCGGGACAATAACTACATGTTGAGGAAGATTTTTTTGATTCATTATTAACTCTTTTTGAATTTATTTTATCACAAATAAACCAATTATGGCAAGAATAATAAAGTAAATCCCCCATCGTTTTATATTTGATGAGGGATTTGTGCTTAGGTAAGTTGGCAGGCAGGATAAAGTTGACTAGGTTCTCTTTGTGCCGTCATACTCTCCTTTCGAGCAATAAGAGCGTTTCTTAAAGAACCAAATCTCTGACATTCAGGTCCTTCTGGGCCAATTGTCAAAAAAATACAAGCTTCCTCACCTCGTCCGGCTCCGCATTTCACAAAATCAGCCTGAGCGTTTTCTGGACCGATAAGTTCTAATTTTTCAACATCAGTGCCGCCGTAAAGAGTAGTCCCTTCATAAACCACTGGCACCTCATTTGGGCCGCAAACCTCAAATGGATCATCTATAACTACACCCTTAACTCCACTTTCGTGATTTCTTACCACTGTTCCTGTCTGAATTACTTTTATGGCAATCTTTTCTACTACCTCAGCCATTTTAATACCTCCTTTTTGTTTAATATTAAAAAACTACCTGGCAGGCGCGGCAGGACTCGAACCTGCAACCTTCGGTTTTGGAGACCGATGCTCTGCCAATTGAGCTACGCGCCCTTATATAAATTATTATTTCTTCATCTCTTTATGAAGAGTATGCTTTTTGCACCATTTACAAAATTTCTTCAGTTCTAATTTTTTCTGAGTTGTTTTTTTATTCTTGCGAGACCAGTAATTAATCCTTTTACACTGGCTGCATTGCAACTTTATCAAATTATCTTGAGACATGAGCTGAGGGTGGGATTCGAACCCACGACCTACACATTACCAATGTGTTGCTCTAACCGCCTGAGCTACCTCAGCATTTTTATTTATCTCTGACTGTTTATTAATCCTAATAACATTTTAGATAATGTCTCAAATTTTTGGTAAAAATCATCAAATTTATCTTTTGAAATCTGATCTTCGCCAAATATCAATTCAAGCAATGAGACACATTCATAAACAGATCCTCTTGAAATAATATAAAAATTCCTTTTATCTGGTTTTGAAAATTTTCCGCTGCCCTCAGCGATGTTTATAACGATGCTTATTGATGCCCGTTTTAGTTGATCGCGGATATAAGAATCTATTTGTTTATTTTCTTTAAGGAAGCTCAAAACATCTTTATTTAATTCCCTTGCTTTTTTATAAACATCAAGATTTTCAAAATCAAACATAAACTTGTAATTTATGTGTGTAATTTGTAATTTGGGATAAATTTTTGCTTAATATAAATAAGTTTTTCCTTGTTCTAACTACTAAATACTAATTACAAACTACTCAAATTTTTGCGTCAGCAAAAATTTATGTGGGTAGGGAGGGATTCGAACCCCCGTAGTCCGAAGACGCGAGATTTACAGTCTCGTGCATTTGACCGCTCTGCCACCTACCCAGAGCCAGCGGAGGGATTCGGACCCCCGACCGACGGTTTACAAAACCGTTGCTCTACCCCTGAGCTACGCTGGCTAAAATTATTTCTTTAATTCTTCAATTCTTCCAAAACCTCTTTAACTTTTCTATCCTTGGAACCTAACTTGACGGCCATTTCTAATGAGGCCTTGGCATCAGCATAATTATGCTGCTTCCAATATAAGAAACCTAAAAATTTGTAAGCAGTAATATTCTTGGGATTTTCGATAATTAAATCAATCCATTTTTGTTCTTCTTTAATCGGCTTTTTTAATTCACTGATAGAAATGTCTTCATCTTCCTTTATAAATTGAAGATCTTCTTTCTCTTTTTTATTTACCTTAATAGGAATTTCCTCAGTGGTTCCTTCTTTAATCTTTTTTCGTTTTAATTCTTTCTGCCTAATCCATTCTTTTGATTTTTGGGTCATTACCTGTGACATTCTCCTTAAACCATTAATCCACTTACTAAGTAAATTCTCTATTTTTAAAAATATTATCTTTATTCGCCGTAAAAATTTCTCTAAATGAATTATCAGATTAAGCCAATGCTGTTTATAATTAATCTCCCGCAATCTTTGAATTACCCCCTTTTTCCTTTTTAAAATAATCATCTCTTCTTCTGATAAGCGAGCCAGCAAGGGAATCTTACGATAAACGATAATTCCTAAGCCAATTAAGCTAAAGACCATAAGAAGATAAAGAATGAAATTGAGATTAAACATATTTAAGATTAAATCTCCAACCGAACAAACTTCTTTATTTTAATATTTTCACCTAATTTGGCAATACTTTCATTAATTAAATCTTTAATAGTTTTTTGCTCGTCTTTAATAAATAGTTGAGATAAAAGCTCTTTGGTATTCTCTGGACTCATAGCAGTAATGTGCATAGCTAAATCATGAGCTAATTCCTTAAACTGGTCATTCTTAGCCACAAAATCCGTCTCGCAGTTCAATTCCAAAATAACTCCTATCTGGCCGTTACTATGAATATAGGACTCAATTAACCCCTGCTTAACTTCTCTTTGCGATTTTTTTATGGCTTTTTGCTGGCCTTTCTTTTCTAAAATTTTCAAAGCTTTTTCCTCATTTCCTTCGGCTTTTTCTAGGGCTTCTTTACATTCCATTACAGAGATATTTGTTTTTTGACGAAGTTGCTTAATTTGTTCGGCAGATATCATAATTATTTATTTTAATACCTTAGCTATTGTCCCCAAAATTAACTTCAGAGAGGTAATCGCATCATCATTAACTGGAATTGGATAATCAATGAGGCTAGGATCGCTATTAGTATCACATAAACCAATTATTGGAATTCCTTTCATTCTAGCCTCTTTGACAGCTAATTTCTCTTTTTGAATATCAATCACTAAAAGAGCCTCCGGCAATTTAGTTATTTCTTTAATGCCGCCAAACTGTTTTCCCAGTTTCTGTAATTCTACACTAAACTGATGCTGTTCTTTTTTAGTATATTTTTTTAATTCACCTTTCTTTCTTTTTTCTTCTAAGTCACGAAAATATTCTAAGCGTTGATAAATAATTTTAAAATTAGTCAAAGTTCCCCCTAACCATCTCTCATTAACATAAGGCATTTGGCATTTTTCAGCTGTTTGGCGCGTAATATCCTTAGCCGATACCTTAGTGCCAATAAAAAGGATAACTCCCTTTTGAGCTTTAATCTTCTGAATAAACTTTAAAGCCTCGTTTAATTTTCCCCGTGTCTTCTCTAAATCAATAATATGAACATTATTTCGGTTAGTAAAGATATATGATTCCATCTGCGGATTCCATTTAGATATCCGATGGCCAAAATGCACCCCCGCTTTCAACATTTCTTCCAAGCTGGGAAGTATCTTTTCTGTATTTTTAGATTTAGTAGTTTTTTTCTTCTTTTTTTTCTCAATCATAATCGTATTAAACAGTATAACACAACATTAAATTAAGGCAAGAACTTGCCTATTTTTTCTTAATTTGTTATGATAAAAGACAATGAAAAAAGATATTCATCCTAAATATTATCCTAAAGCTAAAATTAAATGTGCCTGCGGAGCTGTTTTTGAAATTGGTTCAACTAAGCCAGAAATGGAAGTGGAAATTTGTTCTCAATGTCATCCTTTTTATACTGGCAAGGAAAAAATTATTGAAACCGGCCAAGTAGAAAAATTCAGAAAACGGCTGGCTAAACAAAAAAAATGAATGAAGGGATTATTATAGAAATCAGAGCCGGGGCTGGCGGTGAAGAAGCAGCTCTTTTTACAGCTGACCTTTTTCGGATGTATTCCCGTTTTGCTGAAAAACAGAACTGGCCAACTACTCTTATTGAAAGCCATCCAACTGGCTTAGGCGGCTATCGGGAAGTAATTTTTGAAATAAAAGGGACTGATATTTATTCTAAACTAAAATATGAAGGCGGTGTTCATCGGGTTCAGCGTATTCCGACGACTGAGAAATCAGGTCGGGTTCATACTTCAACTGCCTCAGTAGCTGTTCTGCCAGAGGCCAGCGAAACAGAAATTAAAATCAATCCTCAAGATTTAAGAATTGATGTCTTGCGAGCTTCCGGACCAGGTGGCCAAAATGTTAATAAAATTGAATCAGCTGTTAGAATCACCCATTTACCTACTGGATTAGCAGTTAATTGTCAAGAAGGAAGGTCTCAACAACATAATAAAGAAAAAGCCCTCACCGTTCTACGAGCTCGCCTGCTAGCTAAAAAACGAGACGAAGAAATGTCTCAAAGAGGAGCTGAACGCCGCGAGCAGATTGGCACAGCTATGAGAGCTGAAAAAATCCGTACCTATAACTTTCCCCAAAATCGCCTAACTGATCACCGTCTTAAAAAATCCTGGCATAAACTGGATAAAATAATTGACGGCGATTTAAAACCAATTATTAAAACTTATGAAGAAAAGAATCTTTAGCGGGATTCAGCCAACCGGTTTAGTCCATATTGGTAATTATTTAGGGGCTATTAAAAACTGGGTCAATCTTCAAGACGAATATGACTCTATTTTTTGTATTGTTGATTTACATGCTTTAACTATTCCAGAAACAGCTAAACAAATGCAGAAAAGAATTTTTGATTTAGCGACTACCCTATTATCAGCTGGGCTTGAGCCAAAAAAATGTCTTATTTTTGTCCAGTCCCATGTCCCTGAACATACTGAATTAACCTGGCTTTTAAATACAATTACCCCGATTAGTGAGTTAGAGAGAATGACTCAATTTAAAGAAAAAGCTAAACGATTTAAAAAGAGTATCAATATGGGCCTTTTTGATTATCCGGTTTTAATGGCCGCTGATATTCTTCTTTATAAAACTGATGTCGTACCAGTTGGCCAAGACCAAAGACAGCATGTTGAAATAACCAGAACTATCGCTCGAAAATTTAACCAGCGATATGGCCAAGTTTTTATTGAACCAGAATGTCTTATTCAAAAAACGGCCGCCCGAATAATGTCTTTAACTGACCCGACTAAAAAAATGTCTAAGAGTTCGCCTCAAAGTTATTTATCTATTACTGACTCGCCTTCACTTATCAGGGAAAAAATCAAAAAAGCCGTCACTGATTCAGGAAAAGAAATAAAATATACTTCTAAAAAACCAGCCATTGCTAACTTAATAACAATCTATCAGTCTTTCTCTGACCTATCTTTTAATCAGATTGAAAAAAAATACCAGAATAAGGGCTATGCTCAATTTAAAGAAGATTTAGTAAAAATAATTATCAAAGGACTAAAACCATTTCAGAAAAAGAAAAAGGCCTTAGAAAAAAAGCCAGCTTTTATTAAACAAATTTTAGCCAAAGGGGCTCAAAAAGCCCAGCTAATAGCCCAAAAAACCATTAGACAAGTTAAACAAAAAATGGGCTTAACTTAATTTAATTTGCTAAGTAAAAAATCTACTAATAAATGACCGCCTAATTCTTCTGGTTTGTGGTCAATAAAATATTCTGCCTTAACTCTGTCTGGATTTACCGAGACCCCTTTGCTGACTTTCAACATCTCTTCATCATTATAATTATTGCCCGTGGCCATAACTTGTTTTGGCTCAATTTCAAGCTGTTTGGCTAAATTGATAATCGCCCGCCCCTTGGACATCTCTTGACTGCCAATATCATAACCTTCATTAGTCCAAAGACAATATAAATTTTCGCTTACTTGCTTAACTAAATTGGGTATTTCTTCCATCTGGTCGCAATGAACTGTTAAAATAAACATTTTTGGTTCAAAGCCCCTAATTCTTTTGTCTTTAGCCATCATTTCTTTAATCCCCTCTTTAATATCCCTTAATTGAGCAAAATAGCTGTCAGGATAACTGGCATGAATAATTTTATTATCAAGCCAAGTAATATTGCCATTTTCTGCCTGAAGAATAACTTGGTTATCAAAAATCTGATTAACTAAACTTTTAAGATACAAAATATTCCTACCAGAAGAAAAACCTATTTTTAGATATTTTTTTAGCTTTTTTAACTTTTCTATAAACTCTGGCGACAATTGCTTGGATTTCATATATAATTCAGTGCCATCTTGATTCTCTTTTAATTCTGTGCCCGTGGGAATAATCACCCCGTCAATATCAAAAGTAACAACCTTTATTTTATCTAATTCTTCTTGACTAATCTCTTTTATATTCTTCATATACCATTATTATACTATTATTCCCCCACCTAGGCAAACTTGGCCTTGGTAAAAAACGGCCCATTGGCCCGGAGTGACTGCCTTTTGCGGCTTATCAAAAACTAATTTAGAACTATCAGGATACAATTTTGCCCAAGCAAGCGGCTGGCTAAAGCGGGTCTTCGCTTTAACCTTAATTGATTTTTGTGACGGCTGGCTAGAAATAAAATGAACATCAGTTAGTATAGCTGCTTGTCTATAAAGAGCTGGGTCATTTTCTTTATTAGTTACTATTAGTTGATTTTTCTCTTGAGAAAAACCAACCACCCACCAGGGACCATCGGATAATCTAATTTTTTTGCGCTGACCAATGGTATAAAAATGGAGACCTTGATGCTGGCCTAAGACATTTCCCTTTTGATCAACTATTTGCCCGGGCGGAGAGAGTATCTTGGGGGGGATAAAACATAAATCCTGACTTTGTTTTCTTTTGATTAAAAAATCAAAACCTTCTTTCTTGGCTATTTGATAAACTTGTTTTTTAGTATAATTTCCTAATGGAAAAATTATTTTAGACAGCTGTTCTTGATTTAATAGACAAAGAAAATAACTTTGATCTTTCTGTTTATCCTTGGCTCTTAAGAGCTGATTATTTTTGACTCGAGCATAATGACCAGTGGATACATATTGAGCGCCTTGTTTTTTAGCAAAATCAAAAAGGGCTTTAAACTTAACTAAGTGATTACAAATAATGCAAGGGTTGGGCGTTTTTCCTTGTTTTGAAAGCTTCAAAAAATATTCAATAACTTTTTTCTTAAATTCAAGCCGAATATCAATAATATGATAAGGCACTTCTAATTTCTGGCAAATTTTTCGGGCCGTTTTAAAGTTGCCATATCTTAAGCTAAGACCGATTGGTTGATAGCCCTGCTTTTTTAATAATAATAAAGAAACTGAAGAATCAATCCCGCCTGATAAACCGACGACTACTCGAGAATTACTATTTTTCTTCATCTATATTAGTAATTTTAATTGCCTTACCTTCAATTAAGGCCTCGGCTATTTTTTTATGAGCCGAAGTCAAAATTCTTTGAAGAGTACTTTGAGAAATTTTCATTTTTTTAGCTGCTTCAACTTGGTCTAAATTACTTAAATCGCAAAGACGCAAGGCCTCTAATTCATCTATTCCCAAATCAACCTCTTTTAAGGCAGAAAGAGGCATGGCTCGTGGTTTGAAATAAGTTACCTCTGGATCAAATTCAATTAATCGTTTTTTAATTGGTCTCATACTCTAAGGCCTTAATTAATTTACTAAAAATCTCTTTGATCTCTTCTTTAGCTTTAAGTTTGGTCTCTAAAATGGGTTGAAGATTAGCAATCGCCTTAAAAATGGCCTGGTCATAAGATATTTTTCCTAAAAAATTATCAGCAAATTCTTTTTCTATCTTCTTAGTTAGTGAGTGATTAATATCCCATTTATTGATGACCACTTGATAAGGAATCTGAAAATGTTTAACTACTTCTAAAACTCTTTTCAGATCAGTTAATCCAGAAGGAGTTGGTTCAGTCACTAAAATAGCTAAATGGGCATCTTGCAAAGAAGCAATCACTGGGCAACCAGTGCCCGGGGCTGAATCAATAAGCATTAGCTCATATTGACTATTTACTTCAGCCTGTTTTTTTATTTCAGCCACTATTTTACCTGAACCAGTCTCGCCTGGAAACAACTGGCCAGTCACTAAAGAAAATCCGTATTTTGTCCGGATTATTTTAATTTGACCATTGATAATTGTTTTTAAATCAATTGCTTTCTGGGGACAAACAATTTGACAAACTCCGCAACCTTCGCAAAGAAAAGGATTTAGCTTGACTCGGTTATTTTTAATTTCTAAGGCCTGAAAAACACAACTCTCTACGCACTTGCCGCAACCATTACATTTTTCCTGGTCAATAACTGCTTTAAAGGAAGTGGAAATTCTTTTGGAGAACTGAATATCCTCATCAGAAATCTGATTAAGCCAAATAGCTAAATTAGGCGCATCCACATCAGCATCAACAACGACAATTTTCTTTCTTTTGGCAAAAAGCATAGCCAAAGCCGAAGTCAACATTGATTTACCAACACCGCCCTTTCCCGAAGCAATAACTAATTTAAATTGTTTATTTTTCATTGAGAATTTTAAAATCTTTTTTAAGAATTTCTCTCATATTTTCATTATAAACGACGACGGCTGGATGATAAAAAGGAATTATTTTAATTGGCCCAAAATCAGCTTTTGTTTCAAAGACCTGACCGTGTATTTTGCTGATGCCTTGAATTTTATCTGATAAATCAAATTTTTCCAAAAGATAAGCCGTCGCATAATTACCCAAAGAACCAATTATTTTTGGCTTGATAATGGCAATTTGCCTTTCTAAATAAGGCGTACAGGCCTTAATTTCTTCTTTTTCCGGGTTTCGGTTATTAGGCGGCCGGCATTTAAGAATATTACAAATATAGATTTCTTCTCTTTTAATCTCAATTGAACCTAAGAGTTCATCTAAAATTTTACCGGCCTGACCGCAGAAAGGCCGACCAGCTTTATCCTCATTAAAGCCAGGCGCTTCGCCAATCAACATAATTTCTGCCTGATGGTTACCTTGGCCAATAACTGGATAAGTCCTTGTTTGATAAAGAGAACACTTTTGACAGTTGATAACTTCTTCTTTTATTTGTTTCATTTTAATTCTAGAGCACTCCCAAAAGCATAGCCGAACCCAATCCTAAGATAATAAGACCAGAGATTAAATCAAGGTATTTAATGTTTTTTGCCTGCCAGCTGGAAATATCCTCAACCTTTCTTAAACCAAAATAGATTATTAAAATCATTGCCAGCATCGGCAAAATAAATATCAAGTTATAAAGCAATAACCAAGGCATGGCTTTTAATAGACTTAGTTCACATAAAATTCCTCCGCAAACAATATAAGGTCCGATAGTGCAAGGTAGTAAAAATACAGTGACAAAAGCACCAACTAAGAAAGCTCCTCCTGGGCTGGTTATTCTTGAAATAAGCCGGTCAACTCTGGGAGTCACCCGACAAAGCATTTTAGCTTGAAAAAAATCTCTAATTTTAAAACAGCCCAGAATTATTGCCCCAACCGCCACCGCCTTGTAAAGCCAAAACTGAACTATTTTTAAAGTGCTGAGTAACTGGAATGATTCAATAATAACCAGACCATAAATTAGATACATAACAAAGACAGAAAAAATAAAGGCCAGACCAGCTAATAAAATATTTATTTTTTTGGTTGGATTATAAGTTAAGATTGCTACTAACATCAAACCAAGAACGGCTAAAGTACAAGGATTAACAGCGTCAATAGCCGCTAAAGAAATAATTTTAACTAAAGTAAATTGACTAGGTAGTGTCTCTAAAAAATCAGGACTAATTGTATTACAATTATAACAATCCATCTTATTTTTATTTATTCAATTTAGCCAAAGCTGATTGAGCAGCCGTAATTAAAGGATAAACAGTTGGGGCAGACGTTAAAAGCGGATGGGTAGAAATCTGTAAAGTGTCAAAATCATAAAGGGTCACTCCCTGCTGAATAGCTAAAGAAAGAAGATTAATCACTTCAGCAACACTAACTGGCCCCATTACTTGACCGCCTAACAAAATGCCTGAAGATTTGGCAAAAACAAGTTTAACTTTAATTTTCTCTGTATCAGGTAAGGTGCCTGGATGGTGGTTGGCTGCTTCACTTTGGCCAATGACTATATCAAATCCTTCGGTCTTAGCTGTCTTTTCACTAAAACCAGCTGCTCCTAAAGTCAAACCATTAAGAAAAGTAGAAAAAGCGCCTAAGGTTCCTTTGTTTTCTCTTAAAATCTTTAATTGATATAAGTTACCTCCGGCTATTCTGGCTTCTGAAGCAGCTGTTGAAGCCAACATGACTGGAATGAATTTTCCAGTAAAGAATTCTCTAGTTTCTGCGCAATCGCCCACGGCAAAAACATCAGCTACATTTGTTCTCATATATTCATCAACCCAAATACCGCCTTTTTCTCCTATTTTAAGACCGGCCTCTTTAGCTAAATTTGTTTTTGGTCTAGCCCCAATAGATAAAATAACTAAATCAGTTGGAATCTGTTCGTTATTATCTAATTTGACATATTCTACTTTATTCTGACCAGCAACTTCAGCCACCCCGGTTTTAGTATAAATTTTAACTCCTTTCTCTTTTAATTTTTCTTGACCGGCCAGAGCAAATTCTTCATCAAAGGTTATTCCTAAACAAAAATCTAATTTTTCAACAATGCTAATATTTAGCCCCTCAATTCTGCTTAATTCCTCGGCTAATTCCATGCCAATAAAGCCGCCGCCAATAATAACTACATCTTTTGATTTAAGAACTTCTTGACGCATCTTTTCTAAATAATCAAAATCTTTTTTAACCAGCCAAACTCCTTCTTTTTCAATACCCTTAATAGGGATTAAAGAAGAGGCTGAACCAGTCGCTAAAACCAATTTTTCATAACTCATTTCTCCATCTTTTTTTAATGATATTTTTTTGTTCTTTGGGTCAACCTTGACTACTTCGTCAATAACTAAATCAACTTTATTCTTTTTTAGAGACTCATCTGATATAACATCTTTTTCCGTTGAATCTAAACGGTTGAAAATATAAGGAATGCCGCAAGGAATAACCGATTTTTCCTCCTGGCGGATTAGAGTGATTCTTTTATTAGAATTATGTTTTCTGGCCGTGGCAGCCGCGACTAGACCAGCCGGACCGCCGCCAATAATTAAAATATCTGTTTTAGTCATAGTATTTTCTCCTTAATATTTAATAACTTACCTTTAGAGTAAGCTTCAACTATTTTTTTAGAATAAGAAATTTCTTTAGCAATTTTTGTTTGATATTTTTGGGCAATTTTCTGGACTTCTTTTTGAGAACCCAAATCAGCTTGATTAATAATTACTTCAATTGGTACTTTAAGTTTCTGACATAAATCCAAAATTAAATTTAAATCAACTGCTCCCATGGGAGTTGGTTCGGTAACTGCATAAGCCAAATCAACATTTAAAAGAGCTGAAATAACCGGACAATGAGTACCAGCCGCTGTATCCAATAAAACAATCTCAGCTTTTTTCTCTTGGGCAAATTTCAAGGCAAGTTTTTTTGTTTGGCTGACAACTGGTCCGGTTTCTTCTAAACCGGCTTTAGCCATTCCGGTAACCAGCCAGTAATTTTTTTTGAGCTGGTTAACAAAAATCTGACCAGTTTCTTCTTTGACTGGCTTGATAGCTTGATGAGGACAAACTAACCAGCAAGCGCTGCAACCAGAACATAAATCTTTGATAAATACAGGATACTGACCCGGCGCTTGAAAAATAGCATTACTTTTACAGGTTCTGACGCATAAACCACATTTTTGACATTTATTCTTATTTAATTCAGGAAAATTAGTGTAAATCTTCTCTATTGGCTTTTTTAGTTCCTTATTTAAAAGTAAATAATCATTAGGACATTCTACATCACAATCAACTAAGACAACCCTCCTGCCTTCTTGAAAATATTGATTGGCTAAAAGAATAGCCATGGTAGATTTGCCAGTGCCTCCTTTGCCGCCAGTAATGCCTATTTTTTTCATTATGTTAATTCCTTTAAAATATCTTCTAATTTCTTTTCTGGTCCGACTATCTTTAACTTAATACCATAGGCCTCAAAGTTTTTTTGGGCGTTTGGTCCTATTTGATGAGTTACTACCCTATCAGCTAAAATTGACTTAACAAATTTAAAACCGTGACCAGTTTCTTGGGCAAAATAAGGGTTTTTAATCTTTTCTTTTTTTAAAATTGAACCGTCTTGAGATTGGTCAATAATTAAATACTCGCTAGCACCAAAATGTTGGCTAATTTGATTATTCTCTAAAGGAATAATCGTCCGCTGACCTAACTTTTTAGGACCAATTAACTCAAAACCCTTACGGAAACCGGCTCGCTGGCCAAATTGCCCAACAATAGTTCCTTCTTTAATTTCATGTGATTCAACTGAAATAACTACATATTTTAATTGGGATAATTTGTCTAATAATTGATTCTTTAATGATTTAGCTAATTCAGAAACCCGGTCTAACTTTAATCTTGGGTCAAGTTTAATTTTCAATTCAGCAAAATTAGCCCCGCCTATTTTTCTAGTTTTTAAATCAGCCATCTCTACTTTTTGCCCTGAAACGATTTCTTTTATTTTTATTTCAAGCTCTGGATTAGATACATCTAAGAGAGAATCAGTAATTTCTTTACCAATGCTAAAAGTTTCTTTAAGAATATACAGACCAATTAATATGGCAATAATTGCATCAGCATAAATAAAATATCTAACGGCCACTAAACTAACTAAAACACCAATTGAAGAAATAACATCAGCTCGGGAATGTTCAGCATCAGCTACCAAAGACAAGCTTTCGTGCTTGCGGCCATAATGGAATTTTAAACGAGCCATTATTTCGTTAATAATAATAGTGGCTACCATTAAGCCAATAGCCCATAAAGAAAAAACAACCGGTTCCATTTCAAGAAACCGATTGCCTCCTTCGTAAATAATCCAGACTCCGGAAATACCTAACAAAATAGCCACCATTAAGCCAGCTAAACTCTCTGTTCGATAATAACCATAGGGATGTTTTTGATCAACTGGTTTTTTGGCTGCTTTAATGCCTAAAAAAGTAACCAACGAGGAAAAAATATCCATACCTGAATGGATAGCGTCAGCAATCAAAGCAACACTATTAATTAATAGTCCAATAATCAACTTAAATAAGGCCAATAAAAAATTAACCAAGGTGCTGATTAAGGATATTTTCTCTTGATTCATTTTCTAAATTTTCTCCCTAAACCAAAATGACCAGGCACATTGGACTGGTTAATCCCTTCTAATTCCCCTTTTTGATATTTTTCCAAGGCCTCTTTAGCCGAAAGACCAGAAACGCCGGTAATCATTTTTATGCCGGAAGCTTGCAAAACATCAAAAGCTCGCGGGCCAAGATTGCCGGTAATGACTACTTGGGCGCCGGCTGAAACAACTACTTGAGCAGCTGTAATACCAGCTCCCCCCATTGCTTCTAAGCCAGGATTTTTAATCACTTTAACTTCTTCACCTTTTTCATCAGTGATTAAAAAATAAGGCGCCCGGCCAAATCGCGGGTCTATTGGCGAATCAAGCTTAGGCAGACTAACACTAAAACAGATTTTCATTATTTTTATTTTTTATTTTTTAGTTCCTCAAGGCGAGCTTTCATTCCTTTTATTTCGTCTTCAAGCATTTCTTTTTCTTCTTTGGCAGTTGGTTGATAAGGATAATTCCATCCCCAACCGCGTCCGAATCCAAAACCGCGTCCAAAACCTCTATAGCCAGGACCACAATTGCCCAAACCTCGACCAGTCATTGGACCTTGGCCTCGAGGACCTGTTCCATTTAAAGCAGGCATATTAAATCTCCCTTTTATTATATTATACCAGATGACTGCGACCTTTTCAAATAAAAACAGCCATCTTGATATTATGAGTATATACCCATAACCAGATGGCTGTCAAGTATTTTTACCTCCTTTGCGGTCGACCCAGGCAAATGTACTCAATCCCCTCTTTTTTCATGGTCGCTGGATCAAAGATATTTCGACCATCAATTATCCGAGGAATTTCCATTAAATCCCTTAATCTTCCGAAATCAATCTCTTTAAATTCCGGCCAATCAGTCAGGATTAAGAGAGCTTGAGCATCCTTAAGTACTTCATATTTATCTTGGCTAAAATCAACTGACTCTATTTCCCTTTTGAAATTAACCGTGGCTTGAGAATCGTAAGCGCTAATCCGCGCTCCCTCTTCTAGGAGTAAAGGAATTATATCTAAGGCTGGCGATCCTCTAACATCATCGGTCTCTGCTTTAAAAGAAAGACCCCAAACCGCTATCTTTCTGCCATTGAGTAATCCCATCAATGAATCTTTTACCTTTTGGGTAAATAATTTTCTTTGACTCTGATTAATATCTAAGACGCTCTTTATCATTTGAGAAGGCACTTGATATTCTTTTTCAGCTCGTCGGAGTAATCCCTGAACATCCTTAGGCAAGCAACTGCCGCCAAAACCTAAACCAGCTTGAAGGAAATGTGGTCCAATTCTTTTATCCAGGCCTACTCCTTCCATGACTTTTTTAATATCAGCGCCATTTTTCTCACAAATCTGGGCCATTAGATTAGTGGCTGAAATACGCAGGGCTAAGAAGAAATTGCTTACTTCTTTAATCATTTCAGCGCTTTTGATATCAGTAATGATATAAGAGACAGAATCAATAATTGGCGCATATATTTCCAGAAAAGCTGTTTTGACTATTTCATCCTCAACGCCAAAAATAAGGCGGTCTGGTTTAAGAAAGTCACTAATAGCTGTCCCTTCCCGGAGTGTTTCTGGGTTGGAACCAATATGAAATCTGACTCGAGGATTAAAAGAAAGAGCTCTTTTAATTTGGTCAGTAGTCCCTACCGGCACCGTTGATTTACTAATAACAATCAATTCTTTTTGGGCCTTTTGGGCGATTTCCCTGGCAGTTTCAAAGACATAATAAAGATAGTGATCACCTTTTTTATCAGAAGGAGTCCCTACGCAGATAAAAATCACCTCTGGATTCTCTTGAAGGCCCTGAGAAATACCTTGATGAAAACTCCAGTTTAAATAATGTTTTTGAACCAATTCTTCTAAACCAGGTTCATAAATAGGACATTCTTTATTTTTTAACTTTTCTAACTTTTCTTTATCAATATCAACTCCAATAATACGATATCCCCAACTAGCCAAACAAGCTCCGGTGACTAAACCAACATAACCTAAACCAACAATCATAATTCTCATCAGCTACCTCCTTTTTATTAATCCTGATTAATAAATTTTTAAAAAACTAAGATTATTTTACCACACTTAATAAAAAAAGCAAGGTTCACTCTTTTCTCATAGCCTCAATGGGACTTAATTTGGCTGCTTGGCGAGCAGGATAAAGGCCAAAGATTAAACCAATAGCCATGGAGACAAAAAAGGCAATAATAATTGCTAACCAGGAAATAGTTAAAGGCCAAGCCAATCCATAAGTTCGGGCAGCCAGACCGCCGAGTAAAGAACTGCCTATACCTAAAAAGATTCCAATAAATCCACCTGAGACAGTAATAACTAAACTCTCAATTAAAAATTGTCCCAGAATATCTTTTCTGGTTGCTCCTAAGGATTTACGCAGGCCTATCTCGCGAGTTCGTTCGCTAACTGAAACCAACATAATATTCATAATACCAATACCGCCGACCAATAGAGAAATAGCTGCTAAAAATCCTAAAAGCAAATTTAAAATAACGCTTATTTCATTAACCTGTTCTAAAATTTCTCCCATAGTCGTAATCATAAAATCATCTTTGTCCGGATCAGTAATATTATGATTATAACGCAGCATTCGAGCAATTTCCTCTTCGGCCTGCGTAATATATTCTTGACTTGTTACCATCAGGACTATTTCTGATAAATAATCTATGCCTAAAACCTCTTTAAGAGCTGTTCGAAGTGGCAGATAAACAAAATCGTTCATATCAATACCGCCAAATGATGAAAACATGCCCTGCGGTTCAAGTATGCCAATTACTTTAAAATTTTGCCCTTTTAACTTTATTTTCTTACCTAATGGATCGCTCTCTCCAAAAAATTCATCAGCTAAACCACTTCCTAAAACAGCTACTTTAGCTAAACTGTCATTTTCATTTTGATTAAAAAAACGACCTTTGGCCGTCTCGGCCATTTTGTAAATTATAGGAAAATCAGCATTACAACCATAGAAAAGGACTTTTTTTTCTCTATCTTTGTAATTAATCCAGTCCTGGCCAAAGGCCTGACCACTGACTGCCTCAATATAAGGAAAGCGAGCTTTATCCTTAAGCGCTTTAACGTCATCTAAATTTAAGGTAGTTATTTTGATGCCCTGAACCATTGAAGTAATTGTTCCCATTTGGCCGGTGCCTGGAATTTTAATCGCAATATCAAGCATATTAGGACCAAAGGCCTCAATCTCATTAGTAACCAAACCCCTTAAGCCCTGACCTAAAGAAAGAATAAGCACTACCGCGCCCACGCCAATAACAATACCCAAAATAGAAATAGCGCTGCGTAATTTATTGGCCCTTAAAGCAATGATTGATTGTTTGAGGATAGATGGTAGATTCATTTATTCGTATCGCAAGGCCTCAATAGGATTTAATTTGGAAGCCCGGTTAGCTGGCCAGAGACCGAAAACTAAGCCAACGCTGGCAGCCATTAATGTAGAAACAATGATAGAAAGCGGGGTGATAATAAATTGCCAGTCATAGCCAAAATAATTGACCCCAATAGTGACCACAAAAGCAATCAAAATTCCTAAAATAATGCCGATTATTCCGCCAAGTAAGGTCATGGTGGCGCTTTCGATTAGAAATTGGATCAGAATATCTTTTCTTTTAGCTCCCAAGGCCTTGCGTAAACCAATTTCTCTAGTTCTTTCATTAACCACAACAAACATAATATTCATAATACCAATACCACCGACAATTAAGGAAATAGCTGCCACCGCCGCTAAAAATAGCTTCAGGGCTTGGGTAATCGCCCCTAAAATATCTAAGGCCTGGGCCGTGCTTCTAACTGAAAAATCATCTTTAGCTGGGTCTTTGATATTATGACGGTAGCGAAGTATATCTTTAACCTGACTAATAGCTAAATCAATGTTGTCTGATTTATCAACTTTAGCCCGAATAAAAGCCAGATGGTCAATTCCCAAAAGTAATTTTTGGGCTGTTTTTAAAGGAATGAAAACTTGTTCGTCCTGATTCTCAAAAGTAGACATCCCTCTTTCTTCCATTATTCCAATTACTTTAAAACTAATCTGATTAATTTTAAATCGTTTATCAATGGGATTATCCTGGCCAAAAAGTTCTTCTTTAACTTGGCTGCCTAAAACAGCTACCCGGGCTAAACTTTCTACCTCTTCTTCTTTAATGAAGCGACCTAAAGCAATTGAAGCATCTTCAACTTCTGGATAAGTTGAGCTTATTCCCGTATAGTCAAAATCTTTTATTTGATTAAAATAACTCATTGTTCCACGGCCTTTAATGTAAGAACAAACAGATACTAAATAAGATATTTTTTTTAAAGCCAAGGCATCTTCGTATTTAAGAGTAGTTACTTCAATGCCAAAAAGAGCCGCTGGTGGTCCCATTTCATCAGCCGCTCCGGGCAAAACACCAATTAAATTACTGCCCATAGCCCGCACTTGAGCTAAAAGTAAATCTTGGGCACTGGCTCCCACCGCCATAATAGAAATAACCGCCGCTACCCCGATAATAATACCGAGCATTGTCAAAAAAGAACGGCTTTTCTGCAAAGCCAAATTCTGAAAAGTGTATTTAAGAGAATTGAAGAGATACATAAAAAGGGTATGTATTTAGAGGCGCGTCCTTAAAATACATACCCTTATGTATTTTAAGGACGCGCCTCGTCTGTTATTTTCGGAGCTTTATTTGACTAAGCCGTTCTTGGCTAAATGCTGGTTGGTTACTCCACGGTCAGAAATAATCAAACCGTCTTTTAGTTCTAAAATACGACTAGCGCATTCAGCTACATACTTTTCATGAGTAACCATTAAAATAGCATGACCTTCTTCATTTAAATCCTGTAAAATTTCCATAACTTCTTGACCGGACTTACTGTCTAAATTACCAGTCGGCTCATCAGCTAAAATTAAGCGGGGCTGATTAATTAAAGCCCGGACAATAGCTACTCGTTGTTGTTCTCCGCCAGAAAGTTGATTGGGTCGAAAATCAATCCGCTGCGAGAGGCCAACTTTGTCTAAAAGCTGACGAGCTCTTTCTTCAACTGCTTTTTTATCTAAATGAGGTGTATAAATAGTCGGCAGCAAAACATTAGACCAAACCGAAGTGCGGGCTAAAAGATTATAGGTTTGAAAAACAAAACCAACTTTGGCATTTCTGATTTGAGCTAATTTTTCATCATCAAACTGGCTGATATCTTCTTTATCAAAAAAATATTTGCCATCTGTTGCTTTATCTAAAAAACCAATAATATGCATTAAGGTAGATTTACCTGAACCAGAAGCGCCCATAATTGCGACGAATTCTCCTTGGTTAATTTCAAAAGAAACCCCGTTTAAAGCCGGGGTAACTAATTCTTCATCAATGTAATCTTTGGTAATGTTTTCTAATTTGATCAACATAGATTATTTAAGGACGCACCTCATTGCCTTCTATTAACCCTTCAATAATCTCTACTTTGGTCTCCCCTTCTAAACCAGTTTTAATTATTTTCTCTTTTATCTCTTTGCCTTCTAAAACCAAAACATATTTTTGTCCATTTTTTTCTTTAACCAGATAGTAAGGCAAGTATAAAACATTTTCTCTTTTATCTGTCTGGATGTCTAAATTAACAGTCATACCTGACTTAATTCTTTCATCTTCTACATCAAAAACAGAAGTTACTTTATAATAAATTACTCCGGAAATAACTGTTTCAGCCGGGTCAATTTTGATTATCCGACCAGGAAATTTCTCATCCGGACCTAAAGCATCTAAGGTCATCACAACCATATCAGCTAAATCTACTTTAGCAATTTCTGTCTCAGAAACATTGGCCTCAATTTGAAAATAACCCGAACTAATTATTGAAACTACCATAGAATTAGCTTGGGCAATTTCTCCTTCTTCTTTTTCTAAGGCAGTAATAGTTCCATCGACTGGCGCTTTTAAAATAGTTTTGTTAATTTTTTCTCGAATCTGGAGCAAATTAGCTTGGGCTTGATTAACCTCTGCCTCGGCTAAATCAATATCTGATTGACGAGGTCCGGCTTCTTTTAAAACTAATTCATCTTGGGCTTTTTCTAAAGCTGCTTCAGCTGTATCAAGATTAGCTTGAGCCGTATTAATATTAGTTTGATTGTCTACTTTAGTCGTGGCAATAGTTTGTTCGGCTGAAGTTAAATTAACTAATTCACCATCAATACTATCTCTTTCTGTATTGACGCTCGTCTCATCAGTAGAAGAAACTAGGTAGTCTACGCTGGGATCATCTAAAGCTGTTCGAAGGTAAGCTAAGGCATCTCTAATACTAATTAAAGCTGTTTCCATTTTATTTAAGGCCAAATCAATATTGTCATTAGTAAAATCAGCCTCAGATGTCTCTAAATAATTTTTAGCTGAAGATAGGTCATTTTTAGCTGCACTCTCTTTATTTTTAACTGTCAGAGCAATTTGAGTATTGTTATTAAAATATTCCTGCCTTATGTTAGCAAAAGTTATTAAAAGCGCCTGGTCAGCCTTAGTATAGGCTGTTTTTATAGTGTCTAAAGCATCTTCATAGGCCTGAATCAAATCATTTTCCGCATCTTCTTGAGCATCAATGATGGCTTGTTTTTTATTAGCTACCTCAACTTCTGCCTTAAATACAGCTGTTTGATAAATTTGAATATCTTCTGCTCTGGTGCCAGCTAAGGTCTGAGTTAATTTAGCTTGAGCGATATCCAAAGCGGCTCGGCTGGCTAAAAGTTGGGCATTTAATTCAGCCGCATCTAATCTGACTAAAACTTGACCGTTTTTCACTTGATTACCTACGGCTGTTTCAATTTTCCTTATCTTTCCTGAATTCTCAAACTGTAAATCTATTTGTTTAGCCGAGATAACAGTGCCGGTTACTGAAACATTTTCAACAACTTCTCCCCTTAATACCTCAATTATCTGTTCAGTTGACTCCTTTTGACCAAAAATCGCCTGCCAGCCAAAATAGCCCCCAATGATAATAACAACAATACTAGCTATAATGATTATTTTTTTCATAGTTAATTTATCTCGTAAGTGATACTAACTGTTACCTCTATTTTATTCTCGCCGATTTCTATTTGAGGGACTGCTCCACCACCCAGGCCAGTAGTTTCTTTTAATGCATAATCATAACGAGGTAATTGACCGCTTTCACTAAAATTAGTAATTCGGACTAAGTTTATTCCCAGTTGGTCAGCTATTTCCTCGGCTCTATCTTTAGCTTTTTTTATCGCCTCTTCCCGAGCTTGTTTTTTAAATTCATCTGGCTGATCAATAGTAAATTGTAAATCACCTACTTGATTGGCTCCTGCATCAGTCGCTCCTTGAATAATCTGACCAATTTTTTCTAAATTTCTAATCTTAGTTTGAAGAGATTGAGTTATTTCATAGCCAACCAATATTCGTCTGCCCTTTGTATAATCATAGCGGGGATAAATATTAAAAGTGGTTGTCTTTAAGTCTTTCTCTTCTACTCCTGTCTCTTTAATAAAATCAATAATTTCATTCATCTTTTCTGTGTTTTCAGTCATTGCTTGAGTGACTGTCTTTTTTTCTGTCTTGACTGAAAAAACAGCTAAAGCTAAATCCGGCTGAGCATAAACTTCAGCTTGATCAGAAACAGTAATCGTATTTTTTGTCTCAATTTCCTGACCAATATATCTCCCTTCTTTAATCTTATTTTGGACACTAACAGCTGTTGAAATAGTTAAAACAGCTAAAAAAACAATCAAGGTGCCTATTAAAAATTTATCTTTAAAGAATTCCATAATTTATTAAGTTATTTAATTGCTTTTAAAAATGGACCAATAACGCCTTTAACAAATTCTAGACAACTTTCTCTGTCTATATAAAACCAAGCAATAAAACCAAGAATTAAAACCAAAATTAAAATTCCTAAAAAAGAACGGCTGATAAAGAGTCGAAAAATCTTGCTAATCCAAAGTTTCTTTTGAGTTTTTTCCTGCTTGGCTAATTTCTTCTCTAAGCTAAAATCATAGTATTTATAAAATTCCACTTTGTCAATAAGAAATTTTTTCATTTTGTCTTGATAGAATCGGCTATCAGGATTCTGTTCGATTAATAAGACCAACCCAGAGAATTTTATTGTCTCACCTTTATCAAGATTTTTCAATAAGCCCTTTATTTGAGAAGACCAAAGAATCCATTCGGTTTTATCTCCTTTTAAAGAATCCAAAAGAATTTTCCTTCTCTTGGCTAGAAGAAATTTTTTAGCCAATATCTCTAATTCTTTAGCTAATTTTCTTTTAGAAGGCATTAAAATATATTATACTAAATTTAAAACTTTTTAACAGCTTTTAAAAATAAATAAGCAATTAAGCCGCCAGATAAGGCAGTTAAAAGTTGAGGCCAGCTCATCATCAAAGCTATTACTGAACTAATCCCCCTACTAAAACTAAATAATAAAAGAAACTTAAGCAAACTTGCTGAAATCATAGCCAGCCAATAATTTTTATTTCTTAAATAACTAAAAACTAAAATTAAAACAGCATTGCCAGTTATAATAAAAGGGATCATTGGAGCCAGAACAGTTGGTAAAAGACCAGTTGATAAAGCAATTAAACTTGGGATTAAACAAATTAAAATGGCACTTCTTACTCCCAAAAGAACAACAGCTATAAAAAGTGTTGCATTAACAATAGAGCCAGTAATTGGCTGGCTATGTAATAAAGGAGCCGTTGTGGCAATGCCAATTAAAACAATAAATTGGCTCAAAGCAAAGATTTTTTCTTTTTTAATTACTAAAGTTTTGACTTGATTCATGTTTTAACTTCTTTTTCTTTAGGAGAATACTTAGTATGGCAAATATGATGAATTGTTTCTTGGGAAGTTAAAAATTCCTGATAGACCTTTTTAACTATCGGATTATGATGAGCTAATCTAATTTCTTTCTGATTATCAATTTGATATAAGCCGGCGGCTCTTTCCTGTCTAATTTTACCATCAACGGGAACTGGCTGTCCACCGCCACCAACACATCCGCCAAAACAGGCCATTACTTCTACAGCATCATATAATTTGGGGTTCTTCTTCAAATCTTCTAATACTTTTTTAGCATTGCCTATGCCATTAACTACAGCTATCTTTACTGACTGGCCGTTAATTTCTATGACAGCTTTTTTCATTCCCTCCATACCCCTGACTTGCTTGAATTCTATTTTTGATAATTTCTTTTTAGTTAATTTATCATAAGCTGTTCGGAGAGCTGATTCAATTACTCCTCCGCTGGCTCCATAAATCACTCCGGCTCCGCTGGGAATACCTAAGGGGTCATCCGGCTTTTGAGGAGAAATTTTTGCTAAATCAATTTTATGTTTTTTAAAAAGATAAGCTAATTCCCGAGTGGTTAAAACATAGTCAACCGGCTTCATTCCGTTAACAGCCAATTCCTCTTTTCTAATTTCATATTTTTTAGCCACACAGGGCATTATTGAAACAACAGTTATTTTTTTCGGCTCAATCTTCTCTTTTTTAGCCCAATATGTCTTAATTAAACCGCCTAAGATAACTTGCGGAGACCTGGTTGTCGCTAAATGAGGAATGAACTCTGGATAATAAAATTCAATAAACTTTACCCAAGAGGGACAGCAAGAAGAAAGACAAGGCGTTGTCCCCTTTTCCATTTTTTCTATTAATTCATTAGCTTCTTCAATGGTCGTAAAATCAGCCCCGACACTGGTATCAAAAACTTTATCCACGCCCAATTTCTTAATCCCAGCAATTAATTTACCAGTAACCACTGAACCATAAGGCAAATCAAACTCTTCGCCAATGCTTGTTCTAATAGACGGAGCAAATTGAAAAACAACAGTTTTATCTTTTTCCTGAAGTGGTTTTTCTACATCTTCAAATTCGCCGACCGCCTCAAAAGCGCCAGATGGACAATGAACAAGACACTGGCCGCAATAAATACAATCTTTATTTTTATCTTGAGAAGGAACTACCCTAAAAAGATGACCTCTCTCTTTAATTTCCAAGAAACCGACTCCCTGCTTTTGACAAACATCAACACAATTGCGGCAGTCAATACATTTAGAACTGTCGAAAATAAGAGCTGGCCCGAATTGATAAACTGGATATTTAGTTTTCCGGTCAGCAAATCTAGTAGTTTTAACTTTGTATTTTTCCGCTAATTTAAGAAGCTGACAATTAAAATTCCAAATACAATCATTACATTCTTCACTGTGCTGAGCAAAAATTAACTCTAAATTAATTTTTCTGGCTCTTCTGATTTTTGGCGATTCAGTAATAATTTCCATGTCTTTTTCTACTTTAGTGGAACAAGAAGGATGCAATCCTTTCTTTCCCTTTATCTCCACCAGACACATCCGGCAATTGGCTTTTATCTCCAAATCTGAATGATAGCAAAGAGCCGGAATGTCAATTTTATTCTCTTGAGCTACTTCTAAGATGGTCTGATCCTCTAAACAGTTAATTTGCTTGTTATTAATAATAATCTGAATCTTTTTCATAATATTTTCTCAATCAAACTCCGCAAAGGAACAACCACTCCTCTGCCCAAGGCGCAAAAACTGGTCTCTTCTAAAACAAAAAAGATATCTTCTAATGTTTTTTTATCAATTTTATCTTTCTCCAGCATTTCAGCTATTCTATAAACGCCCTCTCGGCAAGGGACGCATTTGTCGCAATTAGCCTGGAGAAAAAAATCAACCCATTTTTTCATCAAAGAAAAATGATTGGTTTTTTTGCGGTCAAAAATAATAATTGCCCCTAATCCTTTAACCGGCTGATTTAATTCATCAGACAATAAAATTTCACCAGAAGCCCCGCCGCCTGACTGAATAAAAAAACTAAAATCCGGCCAATTTTTAGTTTCTTTTAAAATTTTTTCGATTGACCAGCTTTCCGATAATTGATAAATTCCTTTATTTTTCACCTGGCCGCTAATGGAATAAAAACGAGTTTTTTTATATTGATTTTTGGCAATTTTAGCTACTTGATAAAATGTCTCTGTATTATTAATTAAGGTCGGACAATTAAAAAGACCGGCTTGAGGAGGGAAAGGAGGTCTTATTCTCGGTTCTGGTCTTTTGCCTTCAATGGTTTCGAAAACAGAGGTTTCTTCACCAGCCAGATATCCGCCTGTTTTCTTAAAGAGTTTGATTGGCAAATTTCCAATTAATTTTTCTAAAGTCTTTTTAAACTCTTTATAATAATCTTTACGAAGATAAATATAAGCTGAACTGTTATCTATAGTTTCTAAAGCTATTTCTATGCCCTTGATAACTTCTTCAGGATAATTTTCTAAAATAAAACCATCCTTAAAAACATTAGGCTCGCCTTCTGAAGCATTGCAAATAATATATTTTTTCTTGGCCTTAGCTGATTTAACCATTTGCCATTTTAAACCGGTTGGAAAAGCCGCCCCGCCTCGGCCGTAAAGCTTATTTTCTTTCAATTTACTGACAATATCCATATATATAATATAGCATATATTGAAAAAATGCTGAAATATGATAGATTAAAGTTATGTTATTAGAAATAAAAAATTTAAAAGTTAAAGGGAATCACAAGGAAATATTAAAAGGGATTAATTTAAAGCTCAAGCCAGGAGAAATCCAGGCCCTTTTAGGCCCCAATGCTTCAGGTAAAAGCACCCTGGCTCAAGTGATTTCAGGAAATCCAAAATACAAAATCAGCCAAGGGAAAATTTTCTTGGGAACAAGAGAAATCACTAAATTATCTCCAGAAAAAAGGACGAAACTGGGCATCGCCTTGAGCTGGCAAAATCCGCCAACCATCAAAGGAGTAAAACTTTCTCATTTACTAGAGAAAATCTCTCAAGTAAAAAACAAAAAATTAGATATTGGTTCTGATTTAATAAATAGAGAAATAAATTTAGATTTTTCCGGCGGCGAGAAAAAGATGTCAGAACTTCTTCAGATTTTATCTCTTAATCCAAAATTGGTCATTTTAGATGAAATTGATTCTGGATTGGATTTAAAAAGATTAGAAAAAGTAGCCAAAATAATAAAAAAAGAATTAATAGAGAAAAAGATTTCCGTTTTGCTAATTACCCATTCGGGAGTTATTTTACGGTTCTTAAAGCCCCAGATGACCAATGTTATCATTAAGGGAAAAATTATTTGTCAAGAAAAAAATTATAAAAAGGTTTTAAAAATCATTAAAAGATATGGCTATGAAAAATGTAAAAAATGTAAATTACTGGCAAGTTGACCATAAAATAAAAAATATTTCTGGCCAAAAAGGAGTTATTATTCTGCCCAGTCCAGAGGCCTGGCAGAAATTCAAATGGGCCAGAAAGTGGTTTGCCAGAAAACCAAAAGAAGGTTATTTTGTTTGGCTTAAAGAACAAGTAGATTTTCCTTTAACCACTTGCCTGACTATCGCCTCAAAAAAGATTTCCCAAAATTTAACAAATTTATTGGTTATTGAAAAAAATATAAAAGCTAAAGCAAATGTTGTCTGTCAGGCAACTAAAAATAACTTATGCGGTACTCACCAAGCCCAAGGCAAGCTTATCCTCAAAGATAATGCCCATTTAGAATATAATCATTTTCATCAATGGGGCAGCCAAGATTTTGTCAGTCCTGATTACCAATTTATCTTAGGAAAAAATTCTCGTCTGACTTACAACTACAAAAATCTATCTCCGCCTAAAAATCTTGAATTAAAAACTTTGATTTATAATGATGAGAATTCATCGGCTAATTTAAAATTTGTTATTAATGGCTTGAATTCTAAAATAAATTTAAAAGATACTATTTTTCTTCAGGGTAAAAATTCTCAAGGCATCGTCAGATTAAGATTAGTCGGCAGAAAAAATAGTCAGATTGAAGCTAAGAGCGAGATCTTAGCTCAAGCACCAGCTAAAGGCCATTTAGATTGCCAAGGGATTTTAGCCAGCAAGGATTCGACTATTTCTTTAATCCCCAAATTAGTTTGTCAAAATAAAAAGGCCCAGATTACTCATGAGGCCTCTATTGGAAAAATTTCCGAAGAAGAATTAAATTATTTAAGAACCAGAGGTTTATCAGAAAAAGAAGCCATCAACTTAATCATTACCGGCTTTCTTAATAAATAGGACTAGACTGCCCACTAGACCGATTAAAAAACCCAGAGGGCAGGCAAAAATCGCCACAAGGAAGAATGCCACATCTAAAACTTCCATTAAATATTTCAAGACAATAATCTGACTGCTTATTATGCCTAAAGCATAAAAAGCATTGTGGAGAAAAACACTGACAAAAAATCCAGCGGCTGAGATACCGGTCAATAATAAAAACTTTTTAATTAGGCCGGTCTTTTTTTCTTTGACAGTCAAAAATATCAAAATCAGCCCCAACAAACAGAAAACAATAAAGGGCACTAAGAATAGTTCAGTTCCCTTGAATAAATCTCTGATTGAAGGAATAAAAAATTGACCAATCATAAAAATAAAAACTCCTACTAATGACCAGAATATTAATGGTATTAAAGATTTTTTCATAATTTTTTATGCAATTCAGGGTCAATTGTCCTTAAAAAACAAGTTCTCTCTGCTTGATGACTCCAGTTCTGCTGAAATGAATCATATGGTGAGACAGATCTTACCTCCTTAGAGATAGGACCGAAATCATTGCTTGAAGTTTTAAATATCGCGCATAATTCAAAGGAAAGAGAATTAATAACATTATACTCATAGGGTAAATCAGATTCTGGATCTTTAGGAACAACAAATCCTGAAATACTATCTTCTAATCCACCTAGGTTTTGAGGAAGTACTTCTTTTTGCGTCCAGTAGTTAACAATTTGGCTCTGTAGCGTTTGAAGATTCTCTATTCTTTGTTCATCAAATCTTCTCTCCCGCTGGACGGCTGGCATACCAATAATAAAAAAACCTACAATAATGCTAGCTAAGATTACGAAAGAAAGAGTCAAGGCAAGTATCTTTGGGGTTTTGGACTTCATGTTTTTCCGTCTTAGATCATAGATGTAATACCCGAAAACAGCCGCCGCCGCCAAGAGCACAACCAGAATCTTCAAAAAGAACTGAATGGTCAATTCACCGCTCAAGAAGTTATAAACGAACATTATTAAATCTACAATAATGGTAACTGCCGATATAAAAAGAGTAAAATAAATCAACCATTTTCTCAGCTTTAGTTCTCTCTTTTCATGATTATTGGCCAGGTCCTTTCCCAACAGCCACGAAGTAAGTAGATATATCGGGACAGCGATTATCAGTATTGATGTTGACAAACGAACTGCATTGGCCATTCTTGTATAATAAAAACTAAGGGGGTCTGGGAAAAGAGCGTTGATATACTGGACATAAAGCGTAATAAAACCAATAACACTGATATAGAAAGTAAGAATATTCAAAAGATGCAAAAAGACATCTTTTGGCGTATTTTTTGCATTAGTATTATATTCCATAATTTTAGTCTATTGTATGTTGAGATAAATTAGTCACATCCTTAATTAAACCATTAGAGATATAAAATATTTCTCCTTTATCATCACGCAATACTGTAGAACGCATGGTAATTCTAATTACCCGACCCTGAAAACCTCCGATTTTCACTTGATCGCCGATACTATATTGACTCTCAACTAAAATAAATAACCCGGAGACAAAATCTTTGACTAAGGACTGGGCTCCAAAACCAATGGCCAGCCCGATCACGCCTGCCCCGGCCAAAATTGGTGTGATATCTACTCCAAACAGACTTAAAACCATAAGCAAGGTAACAATATAAATAACGATATTGCCGGTAGTCACAAGAATATGTCCTAAGGTCTTGGCTCTCTGCTCTTTTTGAGAGATATGTTCATCGTCTCCATCATCAACCATTCGAATAAGCCGTTTAACTATTAGTTTTAAAATTATTCTACCAAAAAAGAACAGAACAATTATCAAAATAATATCTATCCCGTTTTGTTTAATAACATTGATTATAAATTCTTGAATTGTGTTCATATATCTATCTTACCATAGAACGGAAAGATTTCACAATTCCGTTGACTGAATGATGTTAGAACCTAATTCCTTTGATTAATGTAGACAATCCCAGAACAGTAATAACCACTCTCCAGTCAGCAACCCAAACATTATGCAAAATTACGGTTTCTAATCAGATTAACTATCAAGCCATACCAATTATCTTCCCTTCTTCTGTATTAATTATCTACGAGTTTTCCTTTAAGAGAGGGGTTTCTCAATTCTATTTCAGTATCAAAAGCTCCTATTATTTCCCAGGCTAGATCAATATGGGCCAGCTCATAATCGGTAAAATCAAGATCTGTACCATATTTAATGTTGTAGTAATTAATTCCGTCTTCGGCAAACTTTTTCAAATCAACATTATAGCTTACCCACTGCCCTTCTTTTAGAATGGGGTGTGTGTTGTTAATGGAAGATATAATATTATCCATGGCCGGATGATACATTGGAATTCCAAAGTCATCATCCATTATATATTCTGTGCTATTTGATGCGCATTCTTTATTCCCGGATTCTCCATGCTCATATGCTCCTGACCACCAATGTTTACTACAAGAATCTATTAACAACCAATACAGATTATTTGGACCATAGCCTTCACCCTTAAGCTTTAATAAAAAGACAATCCCAAATCCGCCGTATCTGTCAATTTTTGCGCCGTATTTTGTGCATTTTTGTTCGTAGATGCTTGGCTCAAACTTATTCAGCTTCACATCTAAACTAAAGTTTAGCTCCTCAAAGTCGGTAAGATCTACGGGTACTTGTTGTTTTACGCCATAAAGGGGCCAGCTTGAAGCAGGCGAGATTCTTTTATAATTAGTGGTAACGCAACCTTCTTTTTCTTCTGCGCTGGTGTTGAACTGAAGCTTTATTCTGCCGTCTTTATAGGAGAAAAGCTTTTTATCTCCTATTTTTGATTCAAATATTATTGTCGGTTCCGTTGACTTAGGATTGGGAAGATTTTGGCAAAAATGAGTTTCAGTGGCTATTTCTGAAACTGCCCAGGCAGGTTCTTTCTGAATAGGCATTTCACACCATTGGGCTCGAGGAAGATTACTTTCAGTGAATTCACCAAACCCCCACTCAAATTTAGTATCCTTAAGAAGTTCTATTTCTTCATCCTTGGGTCTACAGACAGCGTCATAACATACATAACCAGAAGAACAGGTCTTGGTTTTATAAAACTCATCAGCGCAACATTCATAAGGACAATTTACTTCTTCAACCACGTCTTCTTTTTTGACAGATTTAATTTCAATATCATCTATTAAATATTCTGAATTAGCAATAACGGAAAAAGAAACTGCGCCGGAGAGAATGGGATCTTCTGTATCTTTATATTTTATTAAAAAATTGTCATCCAAATAGACGTTAATGATATTATCACGAACTCTTACCTCAAGCGTATGCCAGTCTCTATAATGATCAACTTCCACTCTTGAGGATATTAAATTGAAGTTCGCATTGATTTGCTTGCTCAAGTTTATTGCCGTTCCCTTGTCATTTCCCAAACCAATAAAATATTGGCTGTTCTCCTCCGGTGAGCGATATTCCCTAAAATTAACTATCATCGAGCCTTCTATCCTCTTGAATCTGAATTTTAAACTGTAATCGTCCCATTCTTTATCAATCTTTGCCCAATAAGAGCCCACGGCTCTCAAAGCCTTGTTGCCGTCCACTTTTTCTACATTTGCCTTGGCTGGTTTTGACTCGCCATTATGGTAAAAACTCCACTCTTTCTTATTTCTATCAAAATTATCGCTGAAATAAGTTCCCTCCTCATAAGTTTCTTCTTTAACAAATCTGTTAAAAAGATCTATCCCAACGATTACTAGTATAATTGTTAATACTAAAATTCCTAAAATATATTTTTTCTTCTTCGTCATATTAAATACCAACATATTATTATTTTTTTCTCAATACCTATTCAACTTTTTCTTGAAGTCTCCTATATTCACTTTCTTCTTCTGGCAAAGAACGAAATGTTGGTTCGACAGAACGGTAAGTCGCTGATGAGGAAAATAAAAGAAGGCGAAAACATTCGTCTGGCTCCGTCACTCCAAGTTCTTTACATCTAGATTCAACCGTTGGCCACGCCTCTGCTGGCGCTCCCGATTCAATAAAGAAATCTTTAAGCTCTTCAAATGATTTAAAACCATTAGCAGAAATTTTATCACACATTTCTGGCGGTCCGCCCACCCTTGTACATAATTCTCTGGACGATTCAGAAATCTGAAGAGCTTTCTCTACCACTAATTCCTCTTGAGCTTTTGTTTGGATTCTTTCTTTGGCCTCTTGCGGAACATTCGCCGGCAGAGAAACTACTCCAGGAACTTCACCCAAGGCATTTTTCGCTTTTAATGCTTCAACCGCTTTTTCATGTTCTTTTAATGAGGCCTTCATCGCGTTTTCAATGGCTGGCTTTGCCTCTTCGGAAACTTTCTCGTAAACTTCAGCTAAAATGTCTAAATGGATATATGTTGTTTTTCCGACTTTAGCTAAAACTTCCATAGCTTTTTCAGCATCCTTGGCTTTAGTCATGGCTTTTTCTGCCATGGCCACGCTCTTGTTTAACTGATCTTCATATTTTTCAAGCGCTTTTTCCGCGAATTCTGATTTTCCTTTTTCTACCACGGCTTGGGCTTCAGCCAATCTTTCAGCAGCTAAAACAGTATACCGTTCAGCTTTTTTGAGGTCGCCAAAGGTAAAGAATGTGCCAATCGTTTCTGTGATTCTTTCCAAGAAATAAAAGGGGCTGTCAGGAGTAAGTCCCGGGTCTGGAAGTTCTGTTTCTTGAGCTAAAGCCCCTGCCCCAATAGAGAACAAAAATACTAAAGTTATTAAAAAAGATGTTGTTTTCATAATATTAACCTTTCATTTTTATTATACCAAAAAATCGCCTAAAAGGCGATTTTTTTACAAGTCCCCCATTGTGAACAACGTTAGAACCTGTTTTTATCAATTCCTCTTTTTACCAATAGAAACACCCAACCAGATACCAAGACCGAATAGCTCAATACCGCCCAGGATAATATCAATTGCTGGTGAAAAAAAGTAACCTTTATCGGACATTAAAAATCCAATTACTTGGACAATAA
>CAZMCO010000008.1:0-26823 GCA_964565215.1 uncultured Candidatus Saccharibacteria bacterium
TATTCATTTAATTTCAATCCCTTTTTCCGAGCCAGCCGCCGGGTCAAAATATTATGGTCTTTACTGCCGGTAAAATACTGAAGAGCCGCGCCAAAACTTTCTTTTTTAATCACTCTTAAATCACAATCCAGGCCTTGTTTAAAGCGAACTGATGATTTAGTTGGTCCTTTGGCCCAAACCTTAACCACTTCGGGCATTCCGACAAAATAATCCATTACTTTTTCCGGCTGATTAGAAATAACCAAAATATCAATATCGCCAACCGTCTCTTTCATCCGCCTAATTGAACCAGCCACTTTAATCTTTTCCACTTCGGTTAATTTCTCTAAATTGCCAATAATCTCTTTAACTAAAGGCAAAGTCAAACCTAATAAAAATCGTCCTTGACCGGCTTTGACAAAAACAATTCCTTGTAAAATAGCTTTCTCGCTTTTCTGGCCAAAACCAGCCAACTCTCTAATTTTTCCTAACTTGGCGGCTTTTTCCAAGTCCTTGAGATTCTTAATCTTTAATTTCTGGTAAAGAACCTTAATTTTTTTAGAGCCCAGACCTTCAATAGCCATTAATGAGTCCAAATTAACTGGACATTCCTTTTTCAGTTTTTGATAGCTCTTGAGCTTACCTGTCTTAATAAATTCCTCAATTTTTAAAGCAATGTTTTTACCCACTCCGGGAATATTTTCCAAGGCCTCTAAGCCGCCTTCTTGATAAATCTGACCGACATCTTTTTCCAAAGATTCTAAAACACGGGCTACTTTTGCATAAGCCCGCGGTTTAAAAGACACTTCTTTCATATCAAGCAAATCAGCTATTAAATAAAAAATTTGAGCTAATTCTAAATTTCTCATTTAGTCATTGGCACCTTAGGCATCTTTTTATCCTTAGACCTCATCTTTTTAGCGATTAAAAAGGGTAAAAAGGCGCTTAAAAGAATAAAAATGCTTGCTCCAGTAAAAAGAACGTCAAAACCAAAACGATTAGCAATTATGCCTCCTAAAGCGCCGGTTATTCCTGCCCCGATACCAACTAAGGCGGCTCTAACGCTCCAATCAAAGGCCTCTCGGCCTTTATCAATATGCCGGGTAAAAATAGCCGTAAACCCCGGGATGTTCATGCCCATGCCAATCGCATAAACTATTTGTAAAAGATAAATATGCCAGGGCAGATAAGAAAAAAGATAACCACAAATTGCTAAAGCGGCTAACGCATTGCCAATGATAATAAACCAGAGGTCGTCTTTTTCACCATGATTTTTATCTAAATATCGACCAAGGGGAATAACCACCAAAGACATAACAATCCAATAGATGGCCGCGGCATAGCCAGCCACCTCAACATTACCTCCTTCAATTCGGTTGGTTAAAAAAATAGCGAAAATTGGCGTAATAAAACCAAAACCAGAAATTAAAGCCACATCAGAAAGAATCAAAATCTTAATTACTTTATTGATAACTATTTTCATAATTCTATCTTACCAATATTTAACCAATAAAAAAAGAGCCATCTTAAAAGATGGCCCCAGTTCAGAAAAAATATTAATTATTCTTTGGAAAATTTTTCTTTAAGAAGAAAAATAAGCAATATAATTATGGGGATAATCAAAAGATAACATTTGATTATGAGAGCTAAAATAATCAGTATAATTATGGCAATAATTGAATCTCTTCTATAATGATCTATCTCTTTGTCTAACTTTTTCTTCTTTCTTGATAAGATATACAAAATAATTAAGGCCGTAATGATTAAAGTCAAAATCCAGCAGAAATTTCCTCCAGTAAACAGACCGGCTATGGCGGCTAAGAAAGTGCCTGGTTCTTCTTCTTCCTTTTGAGTAACTTCTTCTGGACCGGCTTCTTCTTCAGGAGCCGGCTCTTCTTCAATGACCACCTCTTCTTCTTCAGCAGGACCAGCGGCTGGGGCAATTAAAGGACCAACTTCCCCTCCGGCCGGAGCTGCCTGTTTAGCTGGTTGGACAACTTCCTCCTCTCCCTTTTCTTCCTCGGTTGGTAAGGTAAAGCCAAGCTCTTGACCGACTTTTTCCGGACTAGCATGAGAAACTACTCGGAAATAATAAGGAATACCAGATGAAAGTCCAGTTACCTCAACTTCATGATAGGTTACTCCATTAGAAACAGCTGGTGTATCGCTTTCAATTGTTGAATAAGCATATCCATAGTCGGGCGGATTATCAAAAACAAAGACCCCAGAAGAAGTATCATAAATAATTCGACTGGTTGCTTTATGATTAGTAAACCAAGAAATAATAACTCTATCTGCATAAATCTCTTTAATTTTTTCGTTAAATATAATTAGACCAATCGGTCCGCCGCCTCCGCCGCCTCCGCCATTAATCTCTCCATTTATCGGACAATCAGGATCAGCAGTATCAATATCGCCATCACAATCATCATCTATTTGATTATCACAAATCTCGCTCATGCCTGGATTAATATTAGGATTATTATCATTACAATCAATTGGCCCGCAATCGTTGCCTTCAGCAAAATAACCATCTCCATCATTATCAGTACATTCTGGCTGCCATTCTTCATAATTGCCGAAATCTACGCCAATCTCTTGACCTTCACTAAACCAAACATATTGATATAAAGGAGTCGTATTAGTCCAATCTGGCTGCAAAACTTCTTCTACTCGATAAAGTCCGGATTCAAGAGGTCCAAAGCAATAATGACCATTCTGATCAGTAATTTGAGTGTCAATAATCTGCCATCCCGAAGCGCAATTTAAGGCCTTAACCCCATCAAGGTCATAAGCATCAGCACTGTTATTATGAAGCGCTGGATTGGTTGTATCCGTCAATCTAATATACTTAGCAAAAACAATTGAAGATGAATAATCACTTAAATCAATTAAAGCGTCTTTACTAAAATTGCCTAAATACCACCAAGTATTATTATCAGGGGAGGCATGTACATCAACGGTTTCGTCTGGATATGTTTCATTAGTTGCTTCAACCAGTTCAATATCATCACCCGGCCCATTGATTATATAATTATCAAAACCCAAAACAATTGAACCGCCAAAACCCAAACTGAAGAAATGGCTTTCAATTGTATCGTATTCACCTACTTTTGCCGCATCTAGATTACTGCGTGCCGCTATAACTGGACTACCGTCTTTCCTTAATCCTTGATTAGAATCGATAACTGTATCAGCCCATTCTTCGCCTTCTTGACAAGCCAAGGGTTGTTTGAGATGAATTGTCCAGCCAGCTAATCCATAATCATCACCATCCATCTCGCCATCCTCCTCAATATCAAAGAATTTATAGCCGCAGATTCCGGGCATTTCCCCAATAAAGAGAACTTCAATATCGCAGCCAAATATTCCTGACTGATCAATAGTCAAACCTTCGTATCCCTGGGCGACAAATCCAGCAATTGGCGGCACAATGAAATTAACTAACCAATTATCTAAAATATCCTCGGGCGATAAAAACGCATTCGTTGGAGTATCACCTTCTCCTTCGTTACTTTCCTCATTGAGAAAAGAGCATAAGTCAGGATAGCATCTCTCGTAATCAGTTGGATTGGCTTTACAATATAAACGTTCCTCTGGCGTATCTATCCGCGGCTTGGGACTATGGCTAATTTTATATTCTGCTTCATAATCATAGCCCTCGGCTAATTTCACGGTAAATGTGTCTTGTAATTCCTCGCCTGGAAAAACCACGCCAAAATTCAAATTCCCTATTTCAACAATTAAGGGTTCAAGTATAGCGGTTGCTTTAATTAAATAACCCTGAAAACTAGCCGAGAAAAATCCACTGCCAATAACAATCGCTAATAAAGAAATATATTTGATGATTGATTTTTTATTCATCATTTGTTTGTGTTTCTGGTTCAATAACTGGCTCCGGCTCTGAAACCGGTTCTGGTTCAGGTTCGGGTTCTGGCTCTGGTTCAGGTTCGGGTTCTGGCTCTGGTTCAGGTTCGGGTTCTGGTTCAACAACCACTGGTTCTTTAATCGGTTCTTCAATAGTTTCTTCTATTCCCAGCGCTTCCCCAATTGGTTCTGTTATGTCTTCAATTATTTCTTCAATTATTTCAACTACTTCTTTAAAAACATCATCTTCTTCTATGACTTCTTCTTCAACTATTGGTTCTTCAACCACTGGCTCTTCTTCAGCTACTGGCTCCTCAGTTATTTGCTCTTCTTCAACCACTGGTTTTTCCTCAACTGCTGGTTCTTCAACCACTGGCTCTTCTTCAACTACTGGCTCTTCAGCTATTGAAGTTCCTCCAACTGCTGGTGCTGGTTCTTCAAAAGATTCTTCAACAAAAGTAGAATCTTCCATTAATCCTAAACCTTCAAGCATTTCTAATTCTTCTGGAGTTAGTAAACTGTAATCAATTGGCGGACAGAAATCCTCATCTGACATATCCCAGCCAGCCACGCTTAAATCATCAGCGCATTTAGCCACTACTTTAATGCGCGCTTTTGAAGAAGGCATAAAATAATCACCAATGAAAAGAGGGATTCGCCAGTTATAGATGCCGTCGTTTTCAGTACTAGTGGCAACCGGAGCAAAAGTTTTACCACTGTCCCTGGAATACCAAATATCAATCAAGACGCCGCTTGGACAATTAAGCTCTTTAGTTGTCCAGGTCAAATCATACTTTTTGCCAACCCACCATTCTTCGCCGCCATTAGGAATAATTACTCTCACCTTGGGCGCTGAACAATGCCTAATCTGGTCTAAATTATTTATATCATCCAAAAGGTCTTTTACTTCTTCTTTTTCCGTTTCATTAGAATTCCCTGGATTACAGACCATATCATCGGCCTGACTGACTATATCATTCACAACTTGGCCCTGATATTCATAGCCGCCAATATCAGAATGAGCCAGATTGAATTTCATGGCCAATAACTGGGCCTTGAGCATATTAATCATCGGACTAGCACTGGCATTGTCAAAAATATCGTCAGCATCTTCTTCTGTTGCAATAAGCAAGTCGCAACCTAAAGTCAAAGGCAAATAAGCCAGATAAACAGAAGAATGATTTTTCCAATAACCCATGGTCTGCGGATCTGAATAATCACAAACCCGGGCCTCAACATTAATGATATGAGCTTCAAAGGCAATCAAGGCTTGACTCTGGCTTAAAATCAAAAAGGCAGCCAGTAAAAAACAACTGAATAATTTCCCTATCTTAATAATATTTGTTATTTTCTGATTGCTCTTCATTTTATTTTCTCATTAAAACACTAATTTTTCCTAAATAAGGGATTCTTAGGGGGTGGCCTCTCAATTCAACCACCCGGCCAATAACTTGGTCGTATTCAACCGGATTATCATTAACATTATTAGCATCGCCTTTGGTAATTAAACTATTTTCATTCAATTTAACTATCCGGTGAATAGTAAATCCTCTTTCATTGCTGTAAACAATTACATCACCTATGGTAAGTTCTTCTTTATCAATTCCTTTAATTAAAACTAAATCGCCTTCTTTCAGAGCTGGCCACATTGAACTGGATGTGATTGAGGCCATTGGATATTCCGTATCTAGACTATAAGCTAAGAACTTGGGCAGGCCATAAATCAAAGCAACCACAATTAATCCATAGATAACTATTTCTTTTAGGATTTTTAAGAGCTTCTTCATAGTCTGGGCAGTTTAAATACCCAAACCCAACCAGAATACTTATCTTTATCAGCTGAAACCGGCATATACATTTCAAAAGCTAATCTTTCTTTCTCACCCGAATTTAAAGTGAAATAATTTCGGCTGACTTTAATCAATTCGCTGATATTGCCAAACTTCCAGGTTATAATATAGATTTTGTATTTGCCATTATTCTCTATACTGACATATCTGGTTGCTCCGGTATTCTTAGACAAGTCGCCAAAATCCAACTTATCAGCTGTTGGATTAACGCCGATTTTATTCTCATCTTCAATAACCTGAACTACTGCCTTATACCTATCAGCCACTAATATTTGAACTACGGCTATAAATAGAACAACAGCAATAATAATATAGATTATCTTTTTAATCATGTTTATATTTTAATCCCTCATCACTCGGCCGGCAAGGACCCGGCCGAATCCATCAAGGATTAATATACAGTTATCCAATCAATAGCGACTTGACCATAGGTCGGACAAGAACCCCAAATCTTATCTATTGCTTTGATTGTAACATCAGCAATAGAATCTTCGATAGTAATTCCACTCAAGGAAAAAGAAGTTTCTCTCCAAACCTCAGTTGCTTGCTGTGTAGTGTCATTCCAAGTGCCAACCGATTGATTATCTACATAAATCTCAAAACTATCCATTAAGCTAATGCCATCCAAATGCCTAACCTTAATCATATTAGCTTGATTTGGACTAGTACCAACATCAATCGTGAATGATGCTTCTCTTTCGTCTTCAGTACATAGATCTTCTATCACTTGTCTATAAGTACAAACTACTCCATTCTGACATCCGCCATAACCACCTGGAATATTTTCGTCACTCCAACCAACTAAATTATGAACCGCTTCATCTTCTAAATTACCGATATCAACTCGGTCAATGTAATTTACTGAGAAACCAGTTACTTCAATCCATAAATCGCAGCCGAAGATTTCTGATTCTAAAGCTGGGTCTAACATAAATTCATGCGCGTCAACTGAGGCAACACTCGAATTAATACTATGCACCCAATCAAAATAATCCTGATCAGACATACCACTGAAACATGGGACCTTCAAATCAATCACCCATTCGTCTTCTGTGTCTTGTTCTGATTTAACCAAATTACCAGTGGCATATTCTTCCATGCCATGAAAAGCTAAAACGCCGGTGTCGTTATCACCTTCATCAGGAGTTTTTGACAAATAAGGACAAAGGTTATAATAACATCTTTCAAAATAATCTCCTGGAAGTTGACCATCATTTCGATGATCATAACACCAATGTCGGGCATGTTCTATGACACCTCCTAATTGATCTATTCCGTATACTGTTGGCTTTGGCTTTTGCTTAATAACATAGCTAACATCATCAACTCTATCTTCTGCTAAGAAAGATTGACTCAAAGCAATGTTTAAATTGCGATAAAGTTCTTCCTGCGGGAAAACAGTGCCAAACATAATTTCATCAGGAGTTACTGACAAGGCATTTTCAATTTTAGCCGTTACGTTAATAACGTGCGCTTCGAAAGCTGACATAGCGGCTACGCCGCCAACGACTACTGCCGCAGCTGCAAAACCTATAATAATTTTCTTTCTCATTTTTTATATTACACCCCCTCTCTTTTTAAGTTAATTTATAAGTGACTTGCCTTAGGTCCTCCTGGCCTAGGTTTTTTCCCATCGTCCCCCTAGCTAGGATGTGGAGGACTTAGGGTAAGTCACCTTCGACCTTTTATCTGCCTAATTTTAATTTTCTCTTTATTTAATCCTTTGAGCAATGTCAATTTTGTGAATAAAATCTTAATAAAGGGCTATTTTCTGTTTAAAAAGTGTGAATAAATTCTGGAAAAGAAAAAGCTTCTTCTCTCTAAAGAAAAGAAGCCCTCTGATAATCCCTCCCCGCGGATTGAGAACCAATAATTTCCCATAAGCGGAATTTCACCCCTCCATAGCAATTTTCCAATTTTATAGCAAGCTCTTAACCTTGTCAAGGGTTTTTAACTAATCCGTATTTTAAGGACGCGCCTCTAAACAATACATCTTGACAGGTATTGACAGCTCTTGCTATTATAATATTGAGGTTTATAAATATTATGAAGAAAAAATTCTATTTTTTTCCAGTTACCATTGAATCTCTTGAAGAAGGAGGTTTTTTGGCCTCTTGTTCTGTCCTTCAGGGATGTCGAGCCGAAGGGAAAACTTATACTGAAACCATTGAAAATATTCAAGACGTAATCAAGGTCCATTTAGAAGCCCGCAAAGCGCATGGAGAAATTATTCCAGAGATTTCTATTCCAGAAAAAACAGATTTACGACTTACTCTGCCGCTGCCTATCTCATTTTAATCTTAATGGGAGAAAAATTTCCTCAAGCCAATTATCGTGATGTTGCTAAAGTAGCCAAGAAACTTGGCTTTTTTTTATAGACAAGCCAAGGACAGTCACGAAATCTGGCGCAAAGCAAATGGACATTATACAACTATTCCACATCACGGGCCAAAATCAATTAAACGCAAAACTTTGAAAGGAATTTTAGAAGATCTACAAATTACCCCTCGAGAATTCATTAGATTACAAAAAGGGAAAAAGTAACTAAGCAGAGGCGCGTCCTTAAAATATGGATATCTTAAGAATATCATTGGGCAAGGGTATGTATTTTAAGGACGCGCCTCTAAAAGCTATGACTTCGACTTCCTGTCCACAACCAAAGTATTGACAACCTTTAACAATTCTTGCTATTATAATAATGGAATTGCTTCCGAATTGAACTGTGGCGTTTATCGTCGCGTTCCCGCAAGGGATAGATTCGGAAGTTTTATTTTGGCCAAATTTGTATATAGATCTCTCTGTGCGCGATAATTCTTTTGTATTCATCAGCATATTTCTTACGACCCTGAATAGATCTGTTTATCACTCCAGCAATATAATCAGTTAATTGCAATAAGTTATTACTGTTAGATCTTTGCATTTTTACTTTTTTGATTAATTTTCTGTCTCTTTCGTTCATCTTTCTTCTTAGGTATTTTGCTAATTGTCTTCTAAAATCCAAATTTCCACTTTTATCAATTATAACGACGGAATTCTCTAATTTATCTTTTGCGTTTTGAAAAACTAATCCGCAGGCATATTTATAAAATGATTTTTTATTACGAAATCCATCGCCCCATAATTTTTTGGGGTCTTTATTAATAACAATTCCATAATAGAAAAAGCTATAAGGAGCAACCGCCTGTAAAAAAGCTCGACGCACTTTATCAGAATTTCTTTTAAAATGGAACTCGCTATCTTCTTCCCAACCTAATTCTTTTTTTAGAAGGCTCACCCTTTGGTCACAGGCCAATGCTTCATCTTTGTCTTCAAAAATTACCAAAGCAACAGTAAAGAAGCTGCTTGAACCTTTTTCTATTTTTAATCCGGGATCGCCAGATTCATCAATAAAAACTAACATAAATTCTGTAAAATAAGTAAAGTTTCATTTTTTTGAAACTACTTTCATTTTATAGCTTATGGCCTTATTTATCAACTTCCCCAGGGGTGGCAGGTGGCGATTCTTTTGAGGCCCAGCCAGAGGCCTTTGAGAGCGCCGTGTTTTTCAATGGCTTGATAGGTATATTGGGAGCAAGTTGGGTAATGGCGGCATTGGCCTAAAAGCCGCAGAATAGGAAAATAGCCATGGTCTGGCGAAATGGTTTTCTGATATATTTTAATTAAGCAAAGAATAAAGTTTTTGAGTATCATCTCTTTAGTTTATCAAAAAATAAAAAAGGCACCAAGTTTTTTTTTACCTGGTGCCTTGAACTAATAGGTAAAAGCGGTTCTAAAATAATAATTTCGGATATAAGGAGTTTAGTTATTTGGTTAATTACTTCTTTGACTAATAAAGAATCAGCCGCTGGGCATTTTACCCACTGACTTTCAAAAGAAATCTTAGTAAACTTATTAGGATAGATAACATAGAGATAGATATTAAGTATTAAATTCCCTTTTTGAGAATCTCCCTTGAGAGCAATAAGCAGTAAAGCCCGCCTAAAGCCAAATCCTTGTTTTTTGCCTGATTTGATCGTCTGATTAAACTTCTGATAAATGCCTTCAGCTAAGGCCTTGGCCGTGGCCTTTTGTTTAGGGCCAAGTCCTTCCTTTATTTCATACTTGAGAATCTGACATTCCTCATCCGGCTGATTAGCCAAAGCGATTGAGCCTATCATCAACAAACATATTAGAAATCTTAGAGCCATCTTTCTCTCCTTATTCTAAAAGTTTGAAAAGAACATTATCTCCTTTTATTACTCTACTGAACTGAATCTAATCTTGTCAAGACAATCAGAGAAATAAAAAAGGGCTTTTGGTATTATGCCAATCGCCCTATTTTTTAAAAACTAAGGATATTTTCCCTTAAGAATAGCCACCAGATTAGGCAAATACTCTGCTCTTAAGCCACTAATCTTAAATGCTTCTTGACAGAAATTACAGAAGAAAACAACTTCTTCTTCTGGCTTGCCTACTTTTTCTATCCTTAAAAAAGAAATATCATTTCCATAACAACCAGGGCATTGATATTCATGTCCGTCCATTTTGCCCTCCTTTCCGCCAATTTTCCGGCCAAGTTGTATATTTAAAAAATATTTCCTCCTTTTGGAAAATAACAGCGATTAAGGCCACCCTAATCCACATGCCATTTCTTTCCTGCCGCCAGAAAATCACCCGTTTGTCCCTGGCATAGCCAACTTCTTCATCTATTTCATCTCTTTTAGGCAGAGGGTGCATCAGAACAGCATCTTTTCGCATCAATTTTAAATATTCTTTCTTGAATTTATACTTGGGGTCAACTGGCCGAGGAACTTTTTTATCCTGATTATCTCCTTCATCCCATTCATCTTGAATCCGAGTCATATAAATAGCGTCAGCCAGAGAAACTGTCTCCTTTAAATTATCTGCTTCCCAATAAGGAATGTTGTGGCGTTGAAGAAAATCCTTGATATCCTCTTTTATCTTTAAATGAGGCGGTGAAACAAAAATCAGCTTCATATCATGGTAATTCTTCATTAAATAAGAAAGGGAACGGACGGTTCGGCCTCTTTTCAAGTCGCCGCACATGACAATTGTCCGATCATCTATCTGGCCGTTAAAAGATTTATACAGAGTATAAATATCAGTTAAGGCCTGGGTGGGATGTTGATCTTTACCCGAACCAGCATTGATAATCGGAATACGGCGGTCAGATTTATTCAAGACCCAGGCGCCTTTTTCAACGGCTCGTTCATCAGGATGCCTCATGACCATTAAATCCACATAACTGCTAAAGGTTCTAACTGAATCCTCCAAGGTTTCTCCTTTAGCTTCCGAAGAAGTGCTCGGGTCGCGAATGTCGCGGATACTCATGCCTAAAGTTTCCTGGGCTGTCTCAAAAGAGAGAAAAGTCCGGGTACTCGGCTGACTAAAAAGATTAAGCGCGTGAGTACCGGATAAGAGACCTCTTAGAAATTTTACTCCTTCTTTCTTATTCTTATTAATATCTCTGGCTCTTTCGGCTATCTGACAAAGAAGATTCAAACTGGCCCGGTTAAACTGCTGGCTAAACAAAACATGGAATGGATTGTTGGTATGAGAATTATTAAGAAAGATAATCTTCTCCCTTTCTTCCATAGCGGCAAATTCCAACCAACTTATCTTGTGAGCTTTCTTTTTAATCTCTTGGCTATTCATCTCTTACCTCCTTTTTTAAAGAACTTTATTTACCCGGAAACTAACAGATTGACTGGCAATTGTCAAGAGAATATTTCGGCTGTGAAAATATAGATATCTACATCATCTTTCGTCCAGCAATCCCAAGACAGGCCAGCTTTTTGTGAACAAAGTTCGCCCATAAATTTATCCAAATCCCAATTATTATCAGTGGCTACTTGAGGCAGGAAAACTCCAGAATGAAGACCTTGTCTAATTTGAACCCCATGCTTGCCCAGCTCTATTTCTCGCCAATCAGCTATTTTTCTCAAAGGGCTTAAAACAGAAATTTCGTATTCTAAATCATTTAATTCATCAGCTTGAACCGGAGAAAAACGATTATCTTGAGTGGCGGCCGCTACCGCCATTTGGGAAACTACTTGATATAAGGGAATATCTGGTTGGAAACGGCCAAGACAGCCCCTTAATTGACCATCCTTTTTTAGAGTAACAAAGGCGCCTAAGGGTTTGTTCAATAAGGAATCAGCTATGGCAAATTCTGGCAATTGATTTTCTAAAATATATTTTTCTACTGATGTCTTGGCAATCTCTAAAAGTTTAGATTTTTGTTGACTATTAAGCGAAGAGGCCTGCCAAGCAAAGGCAATGGCCGAATAACCAACCACCTGTGATTTATCGCCGACAGCCACCTCCCCAGAATTAGCATATTGCAAAAGTTTAATTTCTTGAACTGCCATCTCTTGAGCTACTCTCATAATAACTTCCACGGCTCCTTGACCGCATAAACAAGTACTTAAATTAGGGATATTTTCCTTGGCTATTTGGCTGATGGTTTCTTGAAGCTTGGCTACCTGACCGGTTAAGATTGCCTCAATCACTTTCTTATCAGCCTGATTGGCCTGCTCATAAGCTGGATAATGAGACATATCTGAACTAGCCACCAGTAAGGTTTTTTCATCAATATGTTTAGCCAAGGTTTGACTGATTTTTTCCAATTCAGCCCCGCTCAATTGACCAACCAGAATTGGCAGGATTTTAAAATTCTTTAAGACGTTTTGCAAAAATGGCAGTTCCACCTCTAAAGAGTGCTCTGGCTGATGAACTGATGAATCAACCTTAAATAAAGAATTTTCTTTGACTAAAATGTCTCGTAAGTCAGTAGCCAAATCCACTTGACCCAAAGGCGTTTGCCAAGTATCGTATCCATCAACAATTGCTCCAGATAAATACTGATGATGGCTTGGTCCGATTAAAATAACTGTTTTGATATCTTGTCCTTGAACAGCTTTAAAGCCATAGGCGGCTATTTGACCAGAATAGACATAACCAGCGTGGGGGACAACCAAAGCCCTAATTGAGGAATCAGACTCCTCAACCTGCTCTAAGAACTGACTAATCATTTTAGTCAGTTCTTCTTTATCTGACGGATAAAACTGACCGGCAACAGCTGGCTGACGAATAGATTTTTCTTTACTTGTTTCCAACATAGAAGCTAATGGCTCTGTCTTGTTTGCCTCTTTTGAAAAAAGGAAGAGAAAAACTCCTCCTATCAAAACAACCAAAACAAAGAAACAAAGTTTTTTCATCCTAAAATGATTAATTAAAATAAACTGGCTTGTTTGGAAAATGCTCTATGGGCTGGAGTAAGTTAGGATCTGTCTTATTTATCAAACAAAGTTTCTTGAATAAAAGGCCTTATATCAGATTCCACTAATATTCTCTTTATGTCTGTTTTCGAAATCATAGATATAAGTGGGTTTGTAGAATTTTTAGGGTCAGTTTTATCAATTATAGAAAATCCGACATATTCAACCTTTCTATTTTTTCTCCTTCTAACCCAATCTATAGCAGGAATAATATCTCCGTCAGAACTAACAATAACCGCTGTGTCATATCTATTATCAATAGCGCCAACGATTAAGTCAACTGCGAATTTTACATCTATGCCCTTCTCTCTGTATCTTTCGTATTGTATCTTATCAATCCCTAATTTTTTAAGCTTCTCGCAATCAATTACACGATTATCAATTTTGATTTCTTCTATTCTCCTTCTAAGTGTGCTTGTTTTTATTTCCCAACCACTCTTCTTTAAAATTGTAAAAAGAGATGTCTGATTTGACATCGCTTTTTTAGTTCTGTCGTCTCCAACTTTTTCGGGGACTGTTCCGACATAAAACCTTTTACCCTTATCTGAAATTTCTCTATTATTAGCAAGAAAATTAGCGAATTTATCAAAATTAAACTGGGCTTCTTTAAATCCAAGCTTTTTCAATACCAAATGATAAAAATTGGCTCCATCAACAAAAATAGAAACTTTTTCCATATACGACTATTATATCAAAATTCTAATAAATAAAAAGGCCTGCACACTTCTCTAAAGAAGGCGCAGGCGACTTTCATCTAAAATATAATCTATTACTAAGCTCCTGTCAAGTCTTTTTATGTGGAAAATTAGAAAGGCTTCTAACTAAATTACTGGTTAAAATAAACTGGCTTGTTTGGAAAAGTTGCCTCGTTCTTGGTCCTGGAAAATTTTAATCCGACCAAATTCGCCGTCATAGCCTGGCTCAATCTGAACCTTGCCCTGACGAACTCGACTGACTCCTTCGGCAATTTCAGGAGAGCTGGCTTGCTCTATTTGTCCGGGACTAACAGTTAAAAGTATTTTAAATTCTGAACCAAAATGCTTAATCAAATTTTTGTATTCCCCTCTGACTGCTTTACTGCCAACGCCCATTCCTTTGGCCTCAGCGATAATTTCTTCCAAGGGAATTAGTTTTTTAAAGGGAATAGTTTGCTTTGGCTCTTCTCCATTTTGGCGATCAGCTAAATCATCAACTCGGTGAAGCACGCCAATGGTTAGCGGCTTGCCGCATTTAGGACAAATATTCTTTATTTTCTTTGACTCTTGGGGAGTCAGGCAAATTTGGCAATTGCGATGGCCGTCATAATGATATTTGCCTTCTTCGGGAAAAAATTCAACTGTTTCTAAAAATTTATTAGGGTCTTTGCTTTTAATCGCCTCAACAATGGCTGGATAAGTTAAGTCAGTGTCAAAAAGATTAGCTTCCCGGCCTATTTTGCTGGGGCTGTGGGCGTCCGAGTTGCTGACTAAAGTAATCCTATCCAAAGATGAATTTCGCCAGCTATGAGCTGGATCTGAACTAAGACCGGTCTCTCCGGCGTGAATATATTTGGCATACTCTTCAAAACATTCTTCCAGAGAATCAAAACCAGAATTTGCTCCAAATAGAGAAAACCAGGGCGTATACATATGAGCCGGGATAATCAAACAAACATGAGAAGTATTTAAAACAATTTTAGCCAGCTCTTTGGCGTCTAAGCCCAAAATTGGCCGGCCATCTGATTTAAGATTTCCAATCCAGCCCAAGCGGGTATTGATTTTCTCTACTGTTGAAAAATCAGGCGCTAAAACAACAATATGAATTTTCCGGGTCCGATTGTTTTTTGAATAAATACAACTAATTTCACTTGTTAAAAGGAAACGAGTTCCCTCATCATTGTGATTATTATTAGGCAGCCAATCATTGTCAATTAAAGAGGACTTACCCTTCTTTTTCATCCTAAAAAGCCCTGGCTCGGCCGACTCAAGCTTTTGCTTAAGTTCTTTTAGCCAAAGCGGGTGGGTAAAATCACCAGTTCCTAAAACTTTAACTCCCTTGATTTTGGCCCACTTATTCAAATTTTCCACATCCATATCCCGCGAAGTAGCTCGAGAATACTTGGAATGGATATGCAAGTCAGCAATAAATCGCATGATGACAGCGTCCCCAGAAGGAATCGAACCTTCATTTTATCCTCCGGAGGGATACGCTTTATCCGTTAAGCTATGGGGACAACCAGCTCCCATTATACCTAAGGTCAACCAAAACATCAATTGACCCTGTTGAAGAGTCCAGAAGAAATGGTCAAATAAGCCGATGAATAAAAAAGAAAAGACAATTAATAAAAGAAAATATTCTTGGCCAATGATTTTTCTAAATAACTGGAAAATAAAAACTAAAAACAAAATTAGACCAATCAGACCGGTTTCACTAGCTATTAATAAATAGATATTATGAACGGGCTGGTGAATCCAAGAAGATAGTAAATGAAGCATTTGTCTAATCTGCCAAACAAAATTGCCCAGACCTAGGCCCAGCCAGGGATGTTCTTTAATTGTTGAGAAAGTTGTTTGGATATAAAAAGTTCGCAAGCTGACTGATTGCTCGGTCAAAGAAATTGTCCAGCGCGAAGATATCTCTGGCCAAGCCAAAATAATGAATACTGAACTGAAAATCATAAATAATAAAAACAAAGCCAATATTTTTTTCCTATTTCGCCTGAACAATATAATAAAATAAATCAAACTGGCTAATAGAAAAGTAAAGATAATAGTTCTGGAAAATGTCAGGCAAAGAGAGAAAAATAACAATCCAGAGATGCCAACTAATAAGCTATAATGAACCCTATCTTTCAACCAAAGATAATAAAGACAAAATAAACTAACTAAAAGAAAGGCGGCTAAGAGATTAGGATGAGGGAAAGCGCCATAAGGGCGAATTATTTTTGTCCCATCAATAATGACTTTAGCTACCCCAGCTATCTCTGAATCTAAAGGACTTTCGCTTAATAATCTTAGACCTAAACTTTTCTGACTGGCATATTGAGCAAAAGCGATCAATGATTGAACTAAACCGCTGGCGATAAAAACTTGCCCCAGCCGTTTAAAATTAAATAATTGTTTGAAATTATACTTAAGATAAAAAAACAAACCAACAAACTCCAATAATTTAAACCAGTGATAAAAGCCGAGCTGAATATTGCCGGCTTGAGCTAGAGAAAGCAAACTAATAATTAAAAAAGCCACCAGCCAGAAACCAGGACTTTTAGGGCTAATTCTCTCTTTAAAAAATCTCTCTTTTTTCATCCGCCAAGCCCAAAGCAGAAAAATTAAAATAAGCAACAAGTCAGTTAAATAAAGATAGATACTGGTCCATTCATTAAAATCACCAGGCCACTGATAAAGGATTTTCCGGGTCTGAAAAGGCAAGCAGAAAATAAAAAGATAAAATAGAAATTTTTCCATAATAATCTAAGGCGCAGCGAAGAAAACAAATTTTTAAATCGCTGGGTTTGGGCGAGGTGTAGGGGAAGCGATTTTAAAATTTGTTTTGGGAGCTATAAACGCTTAAATTCTTCCCTGACTATTTTCCGATCATCCCAAGGTATTTTTCTGCCTTTAGCCAGACACATCCAGGGCTCGCATCCCTTGCCAGTAATAATAACCACATCATCTGGTCTAGCCAATTTAATAGCTTTGCTAATTGCTTTTCTTCGCTCCAAAATTTCGTACAAATTGGAAATTGGAAATTGATAATTGGAAATTCCAGATTTTATCTCAGATAAAATCTGGCTGGGGTCTTCATCATAAGGATCTTCATTGGTGATAATAATCTTATCAAGATATTTTCCGGCAATTTTGCCTAAGGCCGGCCGTTTCCATTTATCGCGACCGCCGCCAGCTGCCCCTAAGACGCCGATTAATTGCCCTTGAGAAACCTCTCTGGCGGTTTGATAAACTTTTTCTAAGGCATCAGGCGTATGAGCGTAATCAACAATAACGGTAAATGGTTCTTTAATAACTATTTCCAGGCGGCCGGGAATGCTTTTTATTTTTTCCAAAGCTGTCTTTATTTTAGCTAAGGAAATTCCTTCTGCTTGAGCAACTGCCCTGGCCGCCAAAGCATTAGAAATATTAAACTGACCTAAAAGATTCAAGTTAAATTCTATTTTTGAATTTGTCGTGTAGCCAATTTTTTCTTTAGCTGGAAACTGCCTGAAATAATCCGCTTGAAGATCATCCAGATTAATAATGCTTTTGCCATTTGCCTTTAATGACTGAAAAAGCTTTCCCTTAGCTTTTTTATAATTAGCAAATCCCCCATGGCTCTCTAAATGTTCAGGAGTTAAGTTGGTGAAAACCGCTAAATCAAAGCCAATAAATTGGTGACGATGCTGTTTAATCCCTTCAGAAGTTACTTCTAAGACAGCGTATTGACAGCCAGCTCCAAGAGCCTGCCTTAAAAATTTCTGTATCTTCATTCGGCCAGGCATAGTCATTTTTAAAGTATTGGGCCAAATTTTGTCTTTGATTTTAAACTGAATTGAAGAAAGAGCGGCTACCGAATAACCAGCTTCTTCTAAAATCTGACTAATAAAAAAAACCACCGTTGATTTGCCATTAGTCCCGGTGACGCCGATTACTTTGAGTTTTCTAGAAGGAAATCGATAAATAATTGCTCCCAATAAAACCCAGCCAAGGTGATACCAACTCAATAAAAAGTCAGGGATAATTTTTTTCAAGAAATCTTTCATAAAATACATTTAGCTAATCGATAAATTTTATAGCAAATCGGCTGGAAAACTAAATCAGAAGCCTCGGGATAAGTGATTTCTTGGCCAGTAAAGCCCTTTTTGAAACGAGTCACCCCAGGCCATTTTTCCTCATCAATTCCCCAAAAATCATAATATTTAAGACCTTGTCTCTTGGCTTGGCAAATGGCCTGCCATTGGCATAAATAAGGAGACATTAATTGACGGAAATTGTAATCAGAAGCGCCGTGTAAATAAACGGCTGTTTGACCAAAAGAACAAACCAAGTTAGCCACAATAATCTGGTTTTGGTATTTAGCTAAAAATAATTTGACCATTCCTTCTTGGCCTAAAACTTCCAGCATTTTTTGGTAATACTTTTTAGGATGAAGATGAAATTTGTCCCGTTTGGCTGTTTCTTTTGATAATCTCAAAAAATCATCTATTTTCCCTTTTGCTTCTTCAATGGTTACTCCATTTTTCTGGGCTAGCCGAATATTGTATCTGGTTTTCGGATGCATTTGATTTAATAATTCTTCCTCTGACTTAGTTATATCTAAAATCAATGTCTTTGACGGCTGAAGGGTATGTATTTTAAGGCGCGTCCTTGAAATACATACCCTTGGAGGTTCAATTTTAAAGAAAATGCTTTTTTCTCGTTGAGCTATTTTCTTAACTTTCTCTAAAAAATTATTAAAATTACCTTGGCCGACTGGGCCCCGCGGGCAATACAAATAATTTTTCCCCAAAGGCAAATTATGTCTTATAACTAAAGCTTTTAATTCTTCTATTTCTAACCGCCATATTTTTCGGCCTAATGATTCTTGGAACTCAGCCCATTGCCAAGATTGTAAAAAGGAACCATTGTTTTTAATGATAAACTGGTTCCATTGAGATTTTTCCATATTATTTGCCTAAAATCTTCAGGGCTTCTTTAATTCGATTAGTCGTCCCTTTTATTTTCCCTGCCACCTGTTTAAGGGCTTCTCTGGCCTGCCGACTACTATAGCCCAAGCTAACTAAGGCATCAATTGCTTCGTCATCAGCCATCAACTTGCTTACCTCTCTGCCAGGGACCAATATCTTACTGCCTAACTCTAAAATAACTCTTTCAGCTGTTTTTTTACCAATACCGGAAACTTTAGTTAATAAACTAACCTGACCGCTGGCAATCGATGTCTTGAGGTCTTTTAAGGAAGCAATTGACAAAACAGCTAAGCCAGCTTTAGGACCAATACCGCTAATAGAAATGAGCATTTCAAAAAAATCTAATTCTTCAAAGGATAAAAAGCCATACAAATCTAAAAGATTTTCCCGGGGATAGAGATGAATAAACAACTTAACTTTTTCTCCTTGATCAGGTAATTTTCCCAAAAGGGCTGTTGAACAAAACACTTTATAACCAACTCCTCCAACATTTAAAATAACGAACTTATTTGTTTTTAATTCAATTTTTCCTTCAAGTAGAGCAATCATATCTAAAATCCTATCATAAACTTGCTTAAATTAAAAGATTAAAGTATACTCTATTTATTATGCCAATAACCAAATCAGCTAAAAAAGCTCTTCGGCAAAACCGTCGCAAACGGCTCTTTAATCTTCGGCGGAGCAATAAGATGAAAGCCCTGGTTAAAGAGGCCAAGATTTTAATTAAAGATAAAAAAAAGGAACAAGTCCTTAAAATTCTACCAAAAGTTTATCAAGCAATTGATAAAGCAGCTAAACGAGGAGTGATTAAAAAAAATACGGCCAGCCGGAAGAAATCACGTTTGACCAAGGCGATTCCCAAGATAAATCCCTAAGTGTGGATAAAGCTGCCTTGACAGAGTCAGATAGCTCATGATAGCCTGTTACTGTACCTATGGGTACAATTAAACAACATTTTAATAGGGAAATAGAACGAAGTCATAAAAAACTGCTCTTAGCAGCAGTTATTTTATTTGGTTTAACTTGTTCCTTAGTTAATCCAGTTAAGGGAATGGAGCAATTACTTCTTTATCTTGATAATGAAGATAAATCAATTACTGTTGAGCAACTCGAGGCTGAACCAATTGGCCAAGTTTACTTGACGGCTAACTCCTTAGCTAGTTTAATTAGTCAATCAGATTCATTAGATATATCCGAAGAAAACCTGCCTGAAGAAGAAACTTTTTTAGTTACTCTTCAAGAAAGCGCTCTTTTGGCTCAAAATAATCCAACTACTTTTATTAGCCAAGACCCGCGCAGCGGTCTGATTACTTATATTGTTCAAGAAGACGACACTCCTTCAAGCATCGCTGCTTCTTTTGGTATCACCACTTATACTTTACTCTGGGCTAATAATCTTAAAGAAACCAGTATTATTCAGCCAGGCGATGAATTGACTATCTTGCCAGTTACTGGCGTTCTCCACCGAGTTAAAAGCGGCGATACCATTGGGGCAATTGCCAAATATTACCAAGCTAATGAAGAGGATATTATTGCTTTTAATGTTCTGTTGGCTGATGGCAGTATCCAAATAGGTGATAAATTAATTATTCCTGATGGGTATATGCCTGCGCCAGTTCAACCAAAATCGACTTATACAGCTCAAAGTTATACTGGAGTAGGCACTGGCAAAAGCCACTACTTTGCTTACGGACATTGTACTTGGTATGTGGCTCAACAAAGAATTGTCCCTTGGTCTGGTCATGCCAAATATTGGCTAGCTAATGCTGAAGCTATGGGCTATGCCACTTGCCAAGGTTCCGCTTGTCAACCTAAGGTAGGAGCTATTGTCAGCTTAAAAGACAGCGGCTGGATGGCTCGCGTCTACGGCCACGTAGCTTACGTGATTAAAGTAGAGAATAACCGCTTTTTAATTTCAGAAATGAATCGAATTGGCTGGGGCAAAGTCAGTGTCCGCTGGATCCCTCTGGGCAGTTATTTAATTAAAGGATTTATTTATTAAAGGGAATTCTTCTCTTTGCCGCATTTCAGGCATAGCCTGGCTTCTGGAATAACTTCCAGGCGCTTTATCTCAATTTCTTTCTGACACTTTTCACATTGGCCATAGGCGCCTTTTTTAATTTTAGTTAAAGCCCCTTCAACGTCTTTAAGCCGTAATTCTAAAGTATGTTCAACTGGCAATAAATTTTCGTATTCTTCTATTTCTTCAGCGTTTTCATCCATATGGGAACGACTCAAGTTAAAAAGGGGAAACCGGGTTAACCAATTCCCCCTCAATTGGGGATCTTTTTTGGCAAAAAACTTAAGCTCTTTAATTAGCTTTTCCTTTTCTACTTCTAATTTATCTTGAAGTTTCTTTTGTAAATCTTTATTCATATCTATATTTTGATTTTAGCATAAAAATACCTTGTCAACAAGATTAAAAAAAGCCATATTAATATTGACTCTTTTGAAAAATTATGATATATTAAAGGGGCCTTGATAAACCCCCGAGTATGTTACTTCATAGGGTCAAAGCCCCTTTTGTTTTTCTGTAAATCAGACACTTTCGCGCATTAATATATTATATTATTTACCTCCAACGCGATAAGCGATCATTCTCCTTCCAGAAAAACATTTTTATCTTTTGCTAACTATTGGTCCTCTTTTTAGGACTCTTTTTTATTTAGTAAAGAACTGATTGAATCTCTTTTATAGTCAGCAGAAGACATTATCATTTTACTAAGTAAAAACCATTCTTGTCAACCCCTATTTATCCACAACTTGTTCACAATCATTTATCAATAATAAAATCAATTACTTTTCCCAGAGATTCTTGAGAATTACTAATAATAAAATAACTATCTAATTGGCTATAAGCATAGACAGCTGGAGAAGAAAAAATAGGTTTTAGAACAGTTATTTCAATTTGACGATAAGCTTGCCAAGAAAAATTATAATCTTGTTTAAGTTTTGTCTCAATTTTAGTCAAAATATGGCTTATTTGAGCCTTTGAACTATTTTTTTCTAAAAGCAAGACAAAAGGCAGAGCTGTTTCATTATTAGCTGGCAATAAAATAAAAGCTATTTGTTTTTTGAAAAGCGGCTGAATATCTTCCTGAAAATTCAATTGGGCTTGATTGAAATAATCATTGAGTTTATTTATAGTTGATTGATTAAAGGAAGATATCTGTGGATAAAACTCTGGCTGATTAATTAAACTAAAAATAACTGCTTCTTCTGGAACCAAATCAGTGAAAGGTAATTTCTCTTGACTAAAAAAGAGCCAACTAATGAATAAAATAACTATAATCAAAAACAAAATTCCTAAAAACAGCCACTTTCTTGATGGCTGTTTTTGTTCTTTGACTAATTCATTCCGCAGATCTACTTTCATTTCTTCAGCCACTTTTTCAACTGCTTTCCCTTTTTTAACTTTAATAGGAATTTTAGACATAAGGATTATTCAATAAATTTAAAAGTGGCGAGGATCTGATTAAAGGTATCTTGGTAATCTTGCATTGATGTGGATTCAGTCTGGATGAGCAATCTGTCACCATTGGGATTTTCCAAAAATATACTGATCCCTGTTTCGTTGGGTATTCCGCTGGTTTCTCCTGTCCGTTGCCAAGTCATTTTTATAGCTTCTCTATTAGCCAGCATAATGTTTTCTTTAATAACTCCTTGATAATCGCCTCTAAATATTCCAGCAATTTCTTCTATTGTTTTATCTTGATAGGTATCGATTATGCTAATTAAGACAAAAACATTATTTTCAATTAAGCTGAGTATATTCTCTTGAATAGGCTGGCCGTTTTCTAAAATTTGTAAATCAATAGGTTTAATATAGGCAGCCGGACTGATTTCGTCTTCATGTAACTCTAAAAACCAGTCCTTGGGATAATTAACCTCATATCCATATTCTTCGTTTTGATAAGTCTGCCAATCATAAGTATCTACTGGGGCAGCCATTAAAGTATCAATAGCCGCATACATGCTTTCCCGGGAAGTAGTGATAATTAATTTATCACCAACCATGGCATAATCAATACTTAAATCAGGATTAGGGAAATTAATATAACGAATAACTACCCATTGATAAATATTATCTTGAAATTCTTCACTGAATGGCGTAAGTGTTTCATCTCTTAAGAGTAATGGTCCTAAATCATTAACAATAGTTTCTTCATTAAGACTCTCTTCTGTGCTTATCACTATACCCAAGCGATTACCTTCTGGTTGGCCATAGAAAAATAGAGTATAGTTCTCTTCTGAAAGTATCTTCTCTGGCAAACTTATCCCTAAGGACGAAATAAGAGTATCTAAGTCAGCATATCTTTTCTCTTGTCCATTAACTAATTTAACTAAAATTCGCTCAAAAGTGCTGGTAGCTTGTTCTTGAGCAGCCACTAATTTTAATTCGTCAACTAATAAACTTTCCTGCCCAATGGTCAGCTCAATGGTTTTTGTTTCATCTACCGGAATAAGAGATTCCGGAATAACTGATTCGATTGGCTCAACTGGCTGGCAATCTTCGTCAGTTTGACATTGATCTTCTTCTTCTCCCTCGATACTGACGCATTGTAAATCCTGACACTCGTAATGAGTAGCTACTGGCGGAATTGGCCGCAGATAATTCCACCAATAAAGAAACCCTCCGACCCCTCCGATAATAATAACAATTCCTAAACCAATGAGAGCGAATTTCAAACGAGGTTTAGGCAAGGTCGCTTTAGGAATAATTGCCTTGATTGGCTTAGTCGGTTTAGTTAGTCGCTCTGGTTTTTTAGCTGGCTCAACCACTGGCAGACCGACTGGCGGAGCAGCCGGACTCTTCTTTTTTAAAACAGCTATATCTTTGGCCATAGTCCGGATAAAAGATTCTCCCACTGGCCTAACTGGTTCTGCTTCTTTATTTAATTGAATGGTTTCTTTAATGTCCACTTTTAAGTTTTAAGGCTTTAACTTATTCATAGATAAACTAATCCGACCCTGTTCATCAACTTTTTTCACCTTAACTGGAATGACCTGATCAATCTCAACTACATCTTCAACTCGCTGAACATGATAAGGAGCTAATTCAGAAATATGGAGCAATCCATCCTGGCCAGGCAGAATTTCTACAAAAGCGCCGAAGTCAGTAATTTTGACTACCCGGCCTTGAAAAATTTCACCTTCTTTAACTTCCCTGGTTAAATTCTTAATCCACTCAAGAGCTTTTTGACCAGCTTCCTCATCAGCTGAAGTAATACTAATCAAGCCATCGTCTTCAACATTAATCTTGGCCCCGGTTTGATTAATAATCTCATTAATCACCTTGCCGCCTGGCCCAATAACATCTCTAATTTTTTCTGGATTAATCTTTAAAGTTAAAATACGAGGAGCCAAAGAAGAAAGCTTTGGCCGAGGCTGGCTAATTACTTTATCCATTTCCTTTAGAATAAACAAACGAGCTTCTCTGGCTTGCTGGAAAACTTTTTTAAGAATTTCCAAAGTTACTCCCTCTATTTTAACATCCATTTGACAAGCTGTTATTCCTTCTTTAGTCCCGGCAATCTTACAGTCCATATCACCATGATGGTCTTCTGGCCCTTGAATGTCAGTCAGAATCCGATAATTATCAGCTGATTCTGTCATTAAGCCCATAGCTACTCCACTAACATTTCTTTTTATAGGCACCCCGGCATCCATCAGAGATAAACTAGAACCACTGACCGAAGCCATTGAGGAAGAACCATTAGAAGAAAGAATTTCCGAAACCAGTCGGATAGTATAAGGAAATTCTTCTTTAGAAGGAATCATCGGCAAAAGGGCTTTTTCAGCTAAAGCGCCGTGACCAATTTCCCGCCGGCCAGGCCCGCCCAGACGGCCTGTTTCACCAGTACAAAAAGGAGGAAAATTATAATGGTGCATAAAATGCTTCTTGGTTTCAATTTCCATGTTATCAATGGTCTGTTCGTCGTCTGGCGCTCCCAGGGTGACTGTAGAAAGAGCTTGTGTTTCTCCTCGTTCAAATAAACCAGAGCCATGTGTCCGAGGTAAATAGGCTACTTGACATTTAATTGGCCTGACCTCATTTATTTGACGACCATCTGGTCTTTTTTCCTGACCCGTCGGTCTCTCTAAAATATTTTGATGAACAATTCGATTTATTTCTTCCTCAAAGATTCCTCTGGCTTGATTATGTTCCTCTTCTGATTGATCAGCTAGGTTTTCAATTAACTCCCTTTCTAAGACCCCTAATCCCTCTAAGCGTTCTATCTTGCCAGGTTGATAAAGAACTTTTTCTAATCGGCCAGTCAGCCATTCTTTAACTTTTTTTATTAATTCTGGAGTCGGTTCCTTGATCTCCAAAACTGTCTTTTTTTTACCTATTTTTTCAATAATTTCTTTTTGCCACTTAATGATTTTTTTCAGATGAGGTTGAACAAACTCCATGGCTGATAATAATACCTCTTCTGGGACCTGATTAGCTGCCCCTTCTAACATATTAATTCTATCTTCTTTGCCAGTTATTACTAAATCAAAATCACTTTTCTCTCTAAGCTGATAAGTTGGATTTAAAGCCCATTCTTGATTATTACGACCAATTCTTAATCCAACCATTGGGCCATTCCAAGGAATATCAGAAATCCCCAAAGCCAAAGAAACAGCTATTAAAGCCGGGATATCTGGATCGTTCTCTTTATCAAAAGAAAGGACAGTTAAAACAACTTGAATTTCCTGTCTGATTTTCTGATTAAAGCCAGGCCGGATAACTCGGTCAATCATCCGACCAGTTAAAACAGCTTCATCAGAAGCCCGACCTTCTCTTTTCATAAAACGGCCGCTTTTGATCTTGCCGACGGCATAAAGTTTTTCTTCGTAATCAACAGTTAAGGGCAGATAATCAACTTCTCGGGAGTATTTACTTATTACGCAAGTAGCCAGAACAACTGTCTCTCCGTAGGTAAGCAAAACCGAACCATTGGCTTGACCGGCTAATTGACCGATTTCAACTTTTAATTCCCGGTCAGCCCAATCTATCTTGAATTTTTTAGGAGTCATAAGATTTTCTTCTGCTCCCTAGACTTTAGACTATATCAGTAGTCTACCTGTCTAGGGACCAAAAAAGTTATTTATTTTTTAAGTAAATATTTATCTTGATTTTTACCTAAATCAGTAAAATCATCAGCGGCTTCTATTAATTTAGTCGAAGCGCTTTTAGCAAAAGCAATAATTTCTATTTGTCGGCCCTGGCCTTTAAGGTATTCAAGCAGAGGTAAAAAATCTCCATCGCCAGTAACTAAAATTAAAGCATCCAATTGAGGAGCTAATTTAATAGCATCAACCGCAATACCGACATCCCAGTCGGCTTTTTTTAAGCCGCCGTAGAATATCTGCAAATCTTTAATTTTAGTCTCAATACCTGTTTTAATTAAGGCCTCAAAAAAAGTTTTTTCTTCTCCGCTTTCAGTCCTAATGACATAGGCAATGGCCCGGACCAATTTCCGACCAGCGACGGCTGTCTTTAAAACCTCTTTAAAATTAACCTTCGCCCCATAGAGATTCTTAGCCGAATGATACATATTCTGAGCATCTATTAAAACCGATACTCGTTGTTCTTTGTGTTTAATGATAGACATTATCCTCTTAATTTTAATTTTTTAATTACTTTTTTATATCTCTTTTCATTCTCTTCTTTTAGATAATCTAAAAGCCGCCTCCGTTTAGTAACCATTTTTAAAAGGCCTCGGCGAGAATGATTATCCCTGGGATGTTTTTTAAGGTGTTTAGCTAATTCTTCAATCTGTTTGGTAAAAATGGCAATCTGAACCTCTGAAGAACCAGTGTCTTTTTCATGCTGTTCATACTCTTTAATCAGTTTAGATTTTTTAGTTGGTTTAAGCACCATATAAACATTATATCAAAGAAAACAAAAAAAGCAAACTGGGGAAAATAAAACTGCCTTTGAGACAGTTTTCTGGTGCGCCGTGAGGGAATCGAACCCCCGACCAATTGGTTAAGAGCCAACTGCTCTACCTGGCTGAGCTAACGGCGCTTGGCGCGCCCGGCACGATTCGAACGTGCAACCTGCTGATCCGAAGTCAGCCACTCTATCCATTGAGCTACGGGCGCTTTAGCTGAATAATAACATAAAGATTCAGAAATGGTCAATTGCCAAGAAAGGTTTTTTGGATTATCATAAAATTATGAAACTGCCTCAAGAGAT
>CAZMCO010000009.1:0-26763 GCA_964565215.1 uncultured Candidatus Saccharibacteria bacterium
TTGCCAAGAAAGGTTTTTTGGATTATCATAAAATTATGAAACTGCCTCAAGAGATTAAATCTATTTTAAATAAATTAGCCAAAGCCGGCTTTGAGACCTATGTAGTTGGCGGCTGTCTGCGCGATGTTTTAATTAAACAAAAACCAAAAGATTGGGATATTACCACTAAAGCCCAGCCCAAACAAATCCAAAAAATATTTCCTGACAGTTTTTACCAAAATAAGTTCGGGACAGTCACTGTTAAAACTAAAAGTAAAGATTTAACTCTTAAAGAAATTGAAATTACCACCTTTCGGACTGAACAAAAGTACACTGACAAGCGTCATCCAGATAAAATCCGTTTCACCCCCAACCTCAAAGAGGATTTAGCTAGGCGCGACTTCACTATTAATGCCTTAGCTTTAAATAAGAAAGAAGAAATTATTGACTTGTTTGACGGTCAAAAAGATTTAAAGAAAAAAATAATCCGAGCCGTTGGCCAAGCAGCCGACCGCTTTGACGAAGACGCTTTAAGAATGTTGCGAGCTGTTCGTTTAGCAACTGAATTAAATTTTATTATTGAGCCAAAAACTTTTAAAGCCATTCAAAAAAATGCTAGCTGGCTTCAGGCTATTGCCAAAGAACGAGTCCGCGACGAGTTAATTAGAATGATTATGTCTGAAAAACCAGACCAAGGGATTGAATTATTAAGAGAAAGTAATCTGCTTAAATATATTATTCCTGAATTAGAAAAAGGCGTCGGTGTTAGTCAAAACCGCCATCATATCTATACTATTTACCAACACTCAATTCTTTCTTTAAAATTTGCCGGGCAAAGAAAATATAATTTGGAAGTTCGGCTGGCAGCTTTGTTTCACGATATTGCCAAGCCGCAAACTAAAAGAGGAGAAGGACCAGAAGCTACTTTTTACAACCATGACCAATTAGGAGCCAGGTTTGCCATTAATATTCTGCAACGGCTCAAGTTTCCTAAGAAACTTATTGAAAAAATAGCTATTTTAATCCGCAATCATATGTTTGTTTATGGAGTGGATGAAGTTAGTCAAGCCGGCGTCCGCCGGCTCTTGCGGCGGGTTGGCCCACAGAACATCAAGGACTTGATTAATTTAAGAGTGGCTGATAGATTAGGCAGTGGTTGTCCCAAGGCAATTCCTTACAAACTGCGGCACTTGGAATATCTGATTGAAAAGGCCTCTCAAGATCCTATTTCAGTCAAGATGCTTAAAATAAACGGTCATGATTTAATGAAATTTCTTAAGATTGAAGCCGGTCCGCGAATTGGCCTTATCCTTAATGCTCTTTTAGCGGAAGTTTTAGAAGAGCCAAAAATTAATACTAAACAAAAACTTTCTCAAAGAGCCAAGGAATTAAACAAGCTTTCTGACCAAGATTTAAAGCAAAAAACTAAAAAAGTTAAAGAGAAAAAAGAAGAAGTTGATTTGGAAATTAAAGGCAAGCATTGGGTTAAATAAATAAATAATAAAAAAATGAAAAACAAGATAAAAAAATGTTTAGTCACCGGAGGAGCTGGTTTTATCGGCTCCCACTTAGTTGATAGATTAATCAAGGATGGTCATTCAGTGACTATTATTGATAATCTTTCTACTGGTTATAAGAGGAATCTCAATAACCAAGCAAAATTTATTCAAGCTGATATTAAAAAATTAGCCCAAATTAAAAAACATTTTCAAGGCCAAGAATTTGTTTTTCACTTGGCCGCCATCCCTAGAATCCAGCCCTCAATTAAAAATCCTTTTTTAACCAATGACAATAATATTACCGGAACCCTAAATGTTCTCTTTGCTTCATCTAAAGCAAGAGTTAAAAGAGTAATCTACAGCGCTTCCTCTTCATGCTATGGGACTAACAAACCTCCTTTAAAAGAAGACGATAAGCCCAATTGTTTAAATCCTTACGCAGTTGGTAAATATACTGGTGAAATTTATTGTAAATTATTTTCAGAATTATACGGCTTAGATACAGTTAACTTGAGATATTTCAATGTTTATGGGAGCAGAATGGACGACCAAGGAGATTATGCAACAGTCATCGGTATATTCTTAAGACAAAAGAATCAAGGAGAGTCATTAACTATTGTTGGTGACGGCAAACAAAAAAGAGATTTCACTTATATAGATGACGTGGTTGAATCAAATATTAAGGCAATGAAATATAAAAAGAAACTCAAGGGAGAAGTAATTAATATTGGCACTGGTAAAAATTATAGTGTTAATCAATTGGCTAAAATAATCGGTGGGAGAAATATTCATATTCCTTTGCGACCAGGCGAGGCCAAACTCACCTTAGCTGATAATTCTAAGGCCTGGAAAATTCTTAAATGGCAGCCAAAAGTGGAATTAGAAGAGGGGATTAAAAAAATATTAGAAGAAGAGAAAAGATAGTTTAATAATTTTCAGCCAAAAGAAAAAGAGGTAGAGAAGAGACTACCTCTTTTTAATTTTATATTTCTTTAGCCAAAAGATTGAAAAATTCCTCATCAGAAAGTTGAATAAAGTCCTTTGAAGTCAAACCGGTCTTTTGGAGATTACTTAACTTAATGCTCAGAATCCTCTTAATATTTTCTATTTCAGACCTAAGACAAATAATTCTATAGGATGATTTCTGCCGAATACAGACAACGCTTAATAAGTCAGGCTGATCGAATTCATTCAAAACTTCTTTAATATCTGTTTCTGGAGCAACTATGAGAAACTTATCTTTAGATTGAAAAAAATCATCAACTTTTATCTTTTTTTGAGAAAGTTGATTAAATTCTTTGATTAAGTCTATTTCCTTTTCCACTTCTTCTGGATAAAGACTATCATTCCAGAACAGAGCAACATTGTTTTTCAACCTATGAGATTGATACATTGGCAAAGTGCCTGGCCTAGAGATTTTCATTAGAATATATTCTTTAATTGGGTTAACAATTATTTCTATTAAAAGATTATCAGTTTTATAAATCAACGATCGAGAACTTGATGACCACCCTTTGTTAATGACAATATCCCATAAGTTTTTTAATAGTTCGGTACTTAGGCCCCAAGGATTCTCTTTTGGATAGACAACCTCAAATCCCTCAAGAGACTTGCCAATTTCTATTAAGCTTATTTCTGCCATTTTTTCCTCCTCTAGAATTTTGACAAAGAACGAATTATTTTTATTTAAGCACAATCTTTAATAATTGACAAGTCTTGTTTTTTAGACATCAAGGTAGTAAGATTATGATTGATAAGAGTTTTTTAATCGGGGCGTGGCCTAGTGGCTTAAGGCGCTGGCTTCGGGAGTCAGAGATCGTGGGTTCAAATCCCGCCGCCCCGACTAACTAAAAAGGTCGAAAAAATAATCAAGGAGATTTAAAATGTTAGCTCAATCGCCTTTGGATCTTAAAAAAGTTAAGAAAAAAGATTTGGATAAAGAGATTTTGCGATTAGGCATGATTGCTGAATTGGATGCGGTTAGTTTATACGAACAATTAGCCGCTATGACTCAAAATAGGCAGATGAAAAAAGTCCTTTTGGATATTGCTAAGGAAGAAAAAACCCATATGGGTGAGTTTCAAACTCTGCTTTTAAAATTAGACCGAGAGCAGGTGAAAGAATTAAAAAAAGGAGAGAAAGAAGTCAAAGAATTAGCCAGCTAAAATAAAAGGGTATGTATTTTAAGGCGCGTCCTTAAAATACATACCCTTTTAAGGGCCTGTGGCTCAGTTGGTAGAGCGCCGCATTCGCATTGCGGAGGTCAGCGGTTCGAATCCGCTCAGGTCCACCGGATTAAATTTGACAAGAAATAGTTATGGGTTTATATTCAATAAGAGATATGGCCGAAGAATTAAATCTTACTGATCAAAATTTTGAACAAACTATTCAAGCCGCAGACAAAGCGGTTTTGATTGATTTTTGGGCCCAATGGTGTATGCCCTGTTTAATGCTTAGCCCAATTTTAGAAAAAGTAGTAGAAGAGTATAATGACAAACTTATTTTAGCTAAAGTTAATTTAGATGAAGCTCCCTTAACGGCTCAAAAATTTGGCATTGAAAAAATTCCAACTGTAGTCTTATTTAAAAAGGGAAAACCGATTAGCGGGTTTGCTGGAGTCAGTCCAGAATCTGTGATTAAAAATTGGCTGGAAGAAAATTTAAAATAATTATGGAAGATAAAAAAATAGATAAGCTGATAAAAAAATACCAAAGATATGCCGAGGATAATGGCTTCAAAATAAACCCCGATCAAGAAGTGGCCACCAGATTAGCCAAGGGATTATTGGCTAATGAAAAGAAATATGGGGCCAGATATTGCCCTTGTCGAAGAATAAGTGGAAACCCAGAGGAAGATAAAAAGAAAATTTGTCCCTGTCAATGGCATCTAGAAGAGATTAAAAAAGATGGTCATTGTTATTGCGGCTTGTTTGTAAAAAATGTAAAATAATAAAAAAATATGGATTATTATAAAAAATCATTAGAATTACATAAGAAGAAAAAAGGCAAGCTGGAAATTAAATCTAAAACACCTTTAAGGAATAAAGATGATTTAGGTATTGCCTATACGCCTGGCGTAGCTGAACCTTGTCGAAAGATTTTTAAAAATCCTTCAGATATTTATCAATATACTATCAAAGGTAATAGCGTGGCCGTAGTGACTAATGGCACGGCTGTTTTAGGATTAGGCAATATTGGCCCAAAAGCCGCTCTGCCAGTCATGGAAGGTAAGTGCTTGCTTTTCAAAAAATTTGCCAATATTGACGCTTATCCGATTTGTTTAGATTCACAAAATAATCAAGAAATTATCAAAGCAGTTAAAATGATTGCGCCTGGCTTTGGCGGAATTAATTTGGAAGATATTAAAGCGCCTGATTGTTTTGAAATAGAAGAACAATTAAAAAAGGAATTAAACATACCAGTTTTTCACGATGACCAACATGGCACAGCTATTGTTATTTTAGCTGCTTTAATTAACTCTTTAAAAGTAGTCGATAAGAAAATTAATCAAGTTAAAATAATTGTTAATGGAGCTGGAGCAGCTGGTATTGCTACAACCAAGCTTCTTTTAAGTCAGGGAGCTAAAAAAATTATTCTTATTGATAGACAGGGAGCTATTTATAAAAATAGAACTGGACTTAATCCAGCTAAAAAAGAAATTTCCCAGGTAACTAATTTGGAAAAATTAAAAGGCCGGATAGAAGATGTTATTCAAGAAAGTGATGTTTTTATCGGTGTTTCGGCGCCTAAAGTTCTTAGAAAAGAATGGGTCAAAATGATGGATAAAAAGGCAATAGTTTTTGCCATGGCTAACCCTGTTCCAGAAATTATGCCCCAAGAAGCTGAGCAGGCCGGAGCCGCTATTGTGGCAACTGGCCGGAGTGATTTTAAAAATCAAATCAATAATGTCTTGGCTTTCCCGGGAATTTTCCGCGGCCTCTTAGACAGCCGAGCCAAGCAAGTAACTGAAAAAATGAAATTAAGAGCGGCTCAAACCTTAGCTTCTTTAGTTAAAAAACCAACTCCCGATAAAATTATTCCGGCTGTTTTTGAAAAAAATATTGCTCAAAAAATTGCTTCAAGCATAAAAAAGGTAAAATAAAAATGTATCAATTAATCATTATTGGAGCTGGGCCAGCAGGCTTAACAGCCGGCCTCTTTGCTAAACGTTATGGAATTGACTTCCTGCTTATTGGTCAAATTTCTGAAAGCGCAATTAATCAAGCCCATTTAGTTGAAAACTATCCCGGCCTCAAGCCAATGACTGGTCCTCAATTAATTAAAGAGTTCCAGAAACATTCAGCCGTCAAAATTAAACCAGAACAAGCAGAAAGAATATGCTCAATAAATGATAAATCTTTCCAAGTAAAGACCGATAAAGGAAAATATCAGAGCCAAGCCCTTATTTTAGCTATGGGCATGAAATTCAGGAAATTAGGCATTATTAATGAAGAAAAATTCTTAGATAAAGGGATATCATATTATATACCTGATGATATTCGCCTTTTTAAAAACAAAATTATGGCTGTTATTGGCGGCGGTGATACTGCCTTAACCACTGCCCTGAAATTAGCTGACCAAGCTAAAAAAGTTTATCTAATTCACCGCCGGGACGAATTCCGAGGAGCCTCTCTCTTAGTTAAGAGAGTTAAAAAGAGAAAAAATATAGAAATAATTTATCAAGCTCAAGTAGTTCAAGCCGAGGGTAAAAAACTTTTGGAGAAAATCATTCTAGATAATAAAAGAGAATGCAAGGTTAATAAATTATTCATTGAAGTCGGCGGTATTCCTAATGTCTTTTTGTGCCAAGGATTAAAAGTAAAAATGGAAAATAATTTTGTTATCGTTGATCAAAACCAATCTGCTAACCTGCCCGGTCTCTTTGCGGCCGGCGATATCACTAATCAGCCGCTTAAGTTAATTGTCACGGCCGTGGCTCAGGGAGCCATAGCCGCCACCAGCGCTTACAATTACTTGAAAAGTATAAACTAGTTGACAGATAAATTGGTTTTATGATAAGCTAGCCATAACGAAAGAATGAAAGAAGAAAGTCCGTTCCGAGAAACGGGCTTTTTTAAAAAAACATGGACAAACAACCATTTATTTCAGCTATTGAACAAATTTGTGAGGAAAAAGGTATTCTTAAAGAAAAGGTCTTAGAGACTATTGAGTTAGCTTTGGCCGCTGCCTATAAAAAAGAATACGGTCGCAAAGGCCAGAATATTAGAGTAAAGTTTGATTTAGAAACTGGTCAAATGAAGGTCTTTCAAATAAAATTAGTTGTTGATGAATCAATGCTCAAAAAAGAGGAGGAGGAAGAAGAAAAAGAAAAAGAAGAAATAGAAGAAGAAGGAGAAAGGAAAGTCAGATTTAATCCAGAAAAACATATTATGATTGAAGAGATCAAAGGAAAACCCGCCAGAGGCGGGTCTGCCTCTGGCAGAAAGCTCAAACCAGGTGATGAACTGCAATCTCCCTTAAAAGCCCATCAAGAATTTGGCCGAATTGCTGCTCAAACAGCTAAACAAGTGATTATCCAACGCATCCGGGAAGCTGAACGAGAAGCCGTCTATGACGAATATAAAGAAAAAGAAGGAGAAGTAGTTAGTGGACTTATCCAGCGAATAGAAGGGAAAAATGTCTTTTTAGATATTGGCAAGACCTTGGGTATTTTATTTCCTGAAGAACAAATTCCTCAAGAAAAATATCATATCGGCCAACGTTTAAGAGCCTATATCACAGAGGTTCAAAGAGATTCGCGAGGACCAAGCATTATTCTTTCTAGAGCCCATCCTAAAATAGTTAGCCAACTCTTTGCTTTAGAAGTGCCTGAAATTGCCGCTGGCACCGTAACTATCAAATCAATTGCTCGAGAAGCTGGCTCTCGCACCAAGATTGCTGTTATTTCTAGTGAAGAAAGAGTTGACCCGATTGGCTCAATGATTGGTCAAAAAGGCACCCGGGTTCAGGCGGTAATTAATGAATTAGTTGGAGAAAAAATTGATATTATTGAGTGGTCAGAAGACCCAGTTAAATTCATTAGCGCGGCTCTTTCGCCAGCTAAGGTCATTGAAGTAAAAATAGCTAAAAAGAAAAATCAAGCTGAAGCGATTGTTCCAGAAGACCAGCTTTCTTTAGCTATCGGCATCCAGGGCCAAAATGTCCGCTTAGCGGCAAAATTAACTGGCTGGAAAATTGATATCGTGGCTCAAAAACCAGCTAAAAAAGAAGAGAAGAAGAAAGAAGTAAAAAAGAAAGAAAAGAAGAAAGAAGTAAAAAAGAAGAAAGAAGTAAAAAAGAAAAGGACTTAATTGACAAGTCCTTTTTTCTTTGCTAAGCTTAAGGTGTTAATAAAAATGAAATTAATCTATGAACAATTTAATTATCTTTATTGGAACTATTGTCGGCACTTTAGTCGTCGGCTCTATTTTGGGTTACTATACCCGGCAAACTATTGCTAAAAAACAAGCTGGCACCATTGAAGCAAAACTAAATAAACTTGTCAGCCAAGCTAAAGAGGAAGCCAAAGAAACCCTCTTAAGGGCCAAAGAAAAAGTTAACCAAATCTCAGAAGAGGTTAAAACAGATGAAAGAGAACGACAAAAGCAATTAGGCCGCTTAGAAGAAAGACTGATCAAAAAAGAACAAAATATTGAACAAAAAGACAATCAATTAGAAGCTGATTACGTTAATTTTAAAATCAAAGTTCAGAAAGTTAAGAAAATCAAAGAAAATTTAATCAATCTCAAGGAAGAACAATTAAGCAAGCTGGAAAAAATAGCTAATCTTTCGCAGGAACAAGCCAAGGCAGAGCTTTTAAGTAATGTAGAAAAAGAACATCAGCAAGTTTTAATAGAACGACTTAAACGACTAGAAGAAGAAGGAAAAGAAGAACTAAATAAAAAAGCTCAAAAGATTACTGCTTTAGCTATGCAGCGTTACGCTGCTTCGCAAGTCAGCGAAATCACTTCTACGGCGGTTGACTTGCCTAATGATGATCTTAAAGGACGAATTATTGGCAAAGAAGGCCGTAACATTAAAACCTTAGAAAAACTAACCGGCGTAGAAATCTTAATTGATGACACGCCTGGAGCAATTATTGTTTCTGGCTTTGACCCGATTCGTCGACAAATTGCCAAAATAGCTTTAGAGAAACTACTCTTAGATGGCCGCATTCAACCAGCCCGCATTGAGGAAGCAGTTGTCAAAGCCAATCAAGAAATTAGCGAAAAAATTCAGGAAGCTGGCCAGGCAGCTGTCTATGATGTCGGTTTAGCCGGTCTTAATCCTCAATTAATTAAAGTTTTGGGCCGTCTCCGTTTCCGAACCAGCTATGGCCAAAATGTCCTTCTCCATTCTTTGGAAGTAGCTCATTTAGCCGGCGCTATCGCTTCTGAATTAGGAGCCAATGTTGACTTAGCCAAAAAAGCCGGCTTGTTTCATGACATTGGTAAAGCAGTTGACCATGAAATTCAGGGTTCTCATGTAGAAATAGGCAAAAGAATTCTTAAAAAATTTGATATTGACGAAGAAGTAATTACCGCCATGCAAGCCCATCATGAAGAATATCCTTATGAAAGCTTAGAAGCGATTATTGTCCAGGTAGCCGATACTATTTCCGGAGCTCGCCCGGGGGCTAGAAAAGATACTCTTGAGGCCTACCTTAAACGACTAGAAGAACTGGAAAATGTAGCTAATTCATTTAAGGGAGTAGAAAAGGCCTATGCTATTCAGGCTGGCCGGGAAATCCGCGTCTTTGTTCAACCAGAAGAAATAGACGACACAGCCGCTCATAAACTGGCCAAAGAAATTGCTGGACAAATCCAGCAAGAATTAAAATACCCTGGGGAAATCAAGGTCAATGTGATTAGGGAAATGAGAACAGTGGAATACGCCCGATAACAACTATGAAAATTTTGTTTTTTGGTGATATCGTTGGCCAACCGGGTCGCCAAGCCATTAAAGAAATCATCCCTCAATGGCAAAAAAAGTATCAGCCGGATTTAATTATAGCCAATGGCGAAAATGCAGCTCATGGGACAGGCATTACTGAAAAGAGTTTAAATGAGCTTTTAGAATCAGGTATTGACTTAGTCACCTTAGGTGACCATACCTGGGATCAGAAAGGGACAACGGCTCTTTTAGAAAACAAAGAAATACCTTTGATTAGACCAGCTAATTTTCCACCAGAGGCGCCTGGTCAAGGTTATCGCTTGATTGAATTAAGAACCAAAAAAATCTTAGTCATTAATTTAATTGGCCGAGTTTTTATGCGCCAAGATTATGATTGTCCTTTTAGAAAGGCCGATGAGATTTTAAAAGAAAAAGCTGAAAAAACTGATCTTATTATTATTGACTGGCATGCAGAGGCAAGTTCGGAAAAAGTTTGCCTGGGCTGGTATTTAGATGGCCGGGTTTCAGCGGTCTTAGGCACCCATACTCATATTCCGACGGCTGATGCTCGTATTTTACCCCAAGGCACGGCCTATATTTCTGACGTGGGTATGGTCGGCGTCAGAGATTCCAGTTTAGGTATGGGTAAAGAAATTGCTCTTAAAAAATTTCTTAGTCAAATGAATCAAAAATTAGAAATAGCTCAAGGGCCGGTCCAAGTCAACGCTGTTTTAGTAGAAATTGATGAGAAGGATAAGGCTAAGAAAATAGAAACACTTCAAGAAATTGTTGCTTAATAAACAAAGAGTTGTTAAAATAATATAGGAGGAATTCAAAGGTCGAAAATATAAAATAAGAATAATGAGCAATAACAATGAATAAGCTTTTAGATTATTCACTGTATCTTGTTCTTTGTTCACTGAAATTATGGCTAAAGCCATGACTAAAGAAGAATTAGTCGAAGCAGTAGCTAAGTTTTGCGATTCTAAAAGGCAAGCCAATGATGCGGTTAACGCTCTCCTAGATAGTATTACCAAGGCATTAATCAAAGGAGAAAAAGTTACCTTGACCGGCTTTGGTACTTTCAGCGTTTCTAAAAGAGCTGCCCGCATGGGAGTTAATCCCCGGACTGGCGCTAAGATTAAAATTTCAGCCAGAAAAGTCCCGAAATTCAAGGCTGGTAAGTCGCTTAAAGACGCTGTCAAATAAGAAAGTTATTCTGCTTTCGAAAGCAATAATAAAAGGGCAAAATTTTTGCCCTTTTATTTTTTTTATTAGAGCGGGTAGGGGGAGTCGAACCCCCGTCATTTGGTTGGAAACCAAAGATAATAACCACTATACGATACCCGCAATATCTGTCGGGGCGACAGGATTCGAACCTGCGATCTCAGCGTCCCAAACGCTGCGCCCTAAGCCACTAGGCTACGCCCCGTTAAACTTTATTCTAACCCAATAAAATCCCTGAGTCAATAATAAAGGCGCGTCCTTTGATACGCCTTTGATAGATTTTTGTTTTATGATATAATATTGTCATTATGAAAAAATTTCTCCATCAATTAAATTTTATTGCCCACTGCCGGCAATATAGTTTGTCTCTTTGGCAATGTCCAAGCTTCTTAATTGTCCTATCTGGCCTTATTACCATTCTGGCTATGATAGGTACATATATCGTGGCTATAGAATACGCTGAACCAGAAATAGTTGCTTTAATTGTTATTGGCATGACAGCTATTTTAATGATTATTAGCTATCTGATTATTCAGGGATTTGAAAGATTAGCCGAAGCTAGTCGCCTTAAATCTGAATTCGTCAGTATTGCCTCTCATCAATTACGGACACCTTTAACTGGAATTAAATGGGCCATTAATTTAATGATGACTGGCCAGGTTGAAAAACTACCTAAAGAACAATTGGAAAGATTAGATACCATCAAGGAGAGTAACCAGCGGATGATAAACTTAGTCAATGATTTGCTTAATGTTTCCCGAGTTGAACAAGGAAGATTAACTCTAAGGCCAGAAAAAGTTTCTTTAGAAAAATTAATTCAAGAGCTAATAAAAGAATATGCTCTTTTAGCTAAGGCCAATGATATTAAAATATTTTTTGAAGTAGAGAAAAATCTTCCTTCAATTTTAATTGATTCCCAGGGAATAAAATTAGTCCTTCATAATTTAATAGACAATGCTATTAGATATAGCCGAAATAAAAATCAGGTTAAGATTAGATTATCTAGAAAGAAAAATCTAATTAGATGCGAAGTTGAAGATAATGGAGTAGGTATCCCAGACAAAGATCAGAAAAGGATTTTCCAGAAATTCTTTCGCAGTGAAAATGCTTTAAAATATCAAACCGAAGGAACTGGTTTGGGCTTATTTATTGCCAAGGCAATCCTTGATGCTTCTAAGGGAAAGATAGGATTTGAAAGCCAAAAAGACAAAGGGTCGACTTTTTGGTTTGAATTACCAATAAAATAAAACTATGAAAACTATTTTGTTTGTCGAAGACGAACCCACTTTACAAAAATTAGTCGGTCGTTTCTTGGAAAAAGAAAACTATCAAGTTATCAGCGCCCTAAATGGAGAAACCGGTCTCAATTTAAGCAAAAAGATGAAACCTGACTTAATTCTCTTGGATTTAATTCTACCTAAAAAAGATGGCTTTGAGGTTCTTGAAGAATTAAAGAAAGATGAAGAAACTAAAAATATCCCAGTAATCATCTTGACTAATTTAGAAGGCAGCGGCGATGTAGAAAAAGCTCTTTCTTTGGGAGCGACTACTTATTTGGTCAAAGCTAATTATGAACTGGCTGAGGTAGTCAAGAAGATAAAAGAAACCCTCAAATAATATTGTGCGAATTGAGGACCCACAATTAAAGGCTTTTCTTCTTGATACTAAGTTAATTACTAAGAAAAAACTGGAGGAGGCCGAAAGAAAGATAAAAAAAACCAATCAAAAATTGGCCCAGGTTTTAGTTAAGGATAATATAATTAGTCAAGAACAACTAAACAAACTACAGGCCTATATTTTAGGCATTCCCTTTGTCAATTTAGAAAAAGAGATTATCCCTAAAGAAATTCTCCAAATTATTCCTGAACCAATTGCCCGGCGGCACAATATTATCCCTTTCCGAAAAAAAGGCCAAGAGTTAGAAGTAGCTATGCTTGACCCGGAAGATCTACAAACTATTGAATTTATTAAAAAAAAATCCGATCTGAAAATTCTGCCCCGTTTAACTAACGTAATCAGTATTAAAAACGCCCTCAAGCAATATCAAAAAAGCTTAGAAGTCGAATTCGGTGAGTTAATAAAAAAAGAATCTCAAATAGTTGCTCTGCCGGCAGAAAAGGGAGAAGAGAGCAAGGAAGAATTAGAAAAAGCGGCTGAACAAATGCCGATTATCAAAATTGTTGACACTTTGCTTAAACACGCTATCTTACAGCAGGCTTCGGATATCCATATTGAACCCTTGGAAAAAGAAATAATTGTTCGCTATCGAATTGACGGCATTTTACATGATACCATGACCCTGCCCAAAAGAATTCATTCAGGGATTACGGCTCGAATTAAGATTTTATCAAATTTAAAATTAGATGAACATAGGCTACCTCAAGACGGCCGTTTTAAAATAGAAACAGCTGAATACAAAATTTCTTTCCGGGTCTCTATTCTGCCAGTTTACGATGGAGAAAAAGTTGTTTTGCGACTTTTGCCCGAAGACGTCAAGGGTCTAACCTTAGAAAAATTAGGACTAAGAGATGAAGCTCTGGAAAAAGTCCATAAAAATATTAAAAGGTCAAATGGTATAATTTTAGTTACTGGACCAACTGGTTGTGGTAAAACAACCGCTCTTTATACAATCATGGACATCCTTAATGAACCGGGGGTTAATATTTCCACCATTGAAGACCCAATTGAATACCGGATGCCTCGAATCAACCAAACTCAAGTCAAACCTAAAATTGGCTTAACCTTTGCCAATGGACTACGATCCTTAGTTCGCCAAGATCCAGATATTATTATGGTTGGCGAAATTAGAGATAATGAAACAGCTAGTTTGGCTATTAATGCTTCTTTAACTGGCCATTTAGTTCTTTCTACTTTGCATACCAACAGTGCAGCCGGCGCCTTTCCTCGAATGATTGATATGAAAGCTGAGTCATTTTTAATTGCCTCGACAACTAATCTAGTTATCGCTGAAAGACTAGTCCGCCGCCTCTGCCCCGAAACAAAACAAAAATACAAATTAAGTTCTGATGAAATAAAAAGTTTAGCTAAGGAAATTGACCTGGAAAAAATCCTTCAAATTCTAAAAAAAGAAAAAATTATTAAAGCAAAAGATAACTGGTCGAATATAAATTTTTATCGAGCAATCAAATCAGAAGAATGCCCTGACGGCTATAAAGGCCGTATTGGTATTTTCGAAGTTCTCGAGGTTAGCGAAACAATCAAGGAACTAATTATCAAAGAAGTTATTTCTGACCAAATTGAAAAACAAGCCAGAAAAGAAGGCATGTTGACGATGTTAGAAGACGGCTTTATCAAAATTGCTCAAGGGATAACCAGCATTGAAGAAGTCTTGAGAGTAACCCAAGAATAAAATTTTTAAATCTATGTCTCTTTATCTTTACACAGCTAAAAATAAAAAAGGAGAAGATCAAACTGGTCATTTAGAGGCAACTAATAGACACGAGCTAGCTAGCCTTTTACGACAACAGGGGATGGTTTTAATTTCAGCTGAAGCAGCTGAAGAAGAAAAGAAAGACAGCTATTTAGGTATTAAAAAAATACTCCAAAGATTGGGAAGAATATCTTTGGTTGAAAAAATGATATTTACTAGGCACTTGTCAGTAATGAGCAAGGCTGGCCTGCCTCTTAATCAATCTCTCCAAATTTTAGCCAAACAAAGTAAAAACCTTAAATTTAAAAACACTATTAGCCAGGTTGAGCAAGGAATTCGTCAGGGTCAATCCTTTAGCGATTGCTTAGCCAAATACCCTAAGGTTTTTAATGACGTCTATGTCAATATGGTCCGGGTCGGTGAGGCCAGCGGCAACCTAGATGAAGTTTTGGATATTTTAGCTGACCAAATGGAAAAAGACCATGAATTAATCAGTAGAATTAGAGGAGCTATGATTTATCCAGCCGTGATTATTGTGACCATGATTGGCATTGGCATAATAATGATGATCATGGTTGTCCCTAAAATAACCGAAATCTTTCTTGAATTGGATATTGAACTCCCTATAACTACTCAAATAGTCATTGGCTTAAGCAATTTTCTGCGAAATCATTTTATTTTAGGTCTGATTATTTTCATCAGTTTTGTTTTTCTAATTAAATTGATTCTAAAAAATAAAATAGTTAAAGGGGTTCTTCATAGAATTTATCTCTGGCTACCAATCTTTGGCCCCTTGGTCCAAAAGATTAATTCAGCTCGCTTTGCCAGAATAATAAGTTCTTTAATTGAAAGTGGAGTAACTATTGTTAAGGCTCTGCAAATTGTCGCCGGGACCTTAGGCAATATTCATTTTAAAGAGTCCTTAACTAACGCGGCCGAACAAGTACAAGAAGGGAAAGAGCTAAGCAAGGCCTTAGTCGAATACAAAAATATTTATCCGCCGATGATTATTCAGATGGTTCGAGTTGGCGAAGAAACCGGTAAACTAACTGATATCTTAAAAACCTTAGCTGATTTTTATGAAGAAGAAATTGATAATACGACCAAAAATTTGTCTTCAATTATTGAACCAGTCCTGATGATTGTCATCGGAGCGGCCGTTGGCTTTTTCGCTATCTCGATAATTCAACCAATGTACTCAATGATGGGGGGAGTCTAACTATATGAATAAAGGGTTTAGTCTTATTGAGCTTTTAATAAGCATCTCAGTGATACTTTTTTTGATAGGAATGAGCATTGTCAGTTATCGTTCTTTTGGCAAGGAGACAGAATTAGAAAATACTGCTCAACATGTTTTAGCTACTCTTAAACTGTCCCAGACCAAAACCTTGGCCTCGGAAGATGCTTCACCATATGGCGTTCATTTTGAAAATAATCAATATATTTTATTTAAAGGAGATACTTATCAAGCAACCAGTCCCGATAATCAAACTTATCAATTATCCAATCACTTAGAAATCTATGACATTGACCTAGCTGATGGCGGCAATGATATTGTTTTTCAACGGATTAGTGGCCAAGTCAATCAAAATGGCACAACTAGTTTAAGAATAATCTCTCAACCAACCAAAACAAGAACCATCACCATTCGTTCTTCTGGCCAAATTGAATTAGGGGCAAGTTTAGCTGAATGTTGTACTACTAATCGCCTATCTGACAGCCGGCATCTTCATTTAATTTTAGGCTGGAGCATCCAAGGATCTACTACTTTAACCTTATATTTCCCTGATATTCCAGAAGTAACCACTAATATTAATATGGCTGATTATTTTAACACTGGCCAGACCGAATTTGATTGGTCTGGAATAATTGATGTTAATGGCCAAAATCAAGAGTTACACATTCATACTCATTTTTTAGATGCTCTTGAGACAATTTTATGTATCCATCGGGATAAAGATAAAAACAATAAACCCCTCCAAGTACTTATAGACGGCCAGAATATTGTTTCTTATACAACTGACGGAACAGCCACCGCCGGCCTCTGGGGAGGGACTATGGAAATCCAATGAAAAAGAATATTCAACAACAAAAAGGTATTGGCATGATTGAAATAATTGTTTGTCTGACTATTATTTCCATTACCTTTTGGGGATTTTTAGAATTAGTCAGCTATAACTTAAAAATCCAAGATAAATGCAAGGCAAAAATAGAAGCAATAAATTTAGCTGTTGAAACTATAGAAGCAATCCGCAGTGTCAGGAACGAAGACTGGAATAATCTTGCTTCTCTTTCTTTAGGAATAAAATATTATCCCCTTATTTCAGAAAATAAATGGACCTTAACTCTAACTGACCCTGGTCCAATTAATGGAATCTATGATTGTTGGCTTGTTTTAGAAAAAGTTTATCGAGATATCAGCGATAATATCAGCTCTTCAGGTATTGAAGATCCAGAAACTAAAAAAATAACTGCTTTTGTTGAATGGAATGACCGGGGACAAATTAAGCAATCCAGCTTAACTACTTATCTGACTAATTGGACTGATTAATCAAATGAATAAAAAGGGATTTACTTTAATTGAATTACTTATCTATGCAGCTGCCTTTGTTATTGTGATTACTTTATTAACTTCATTTGTTTTTAATTTAATCAAAGCCCAGGCGAAAATAAGAATTAGCAAAGAAGTTATCGACAACAGCCAACGAGCTATGGATATAATGCTTTGGGAGATTAGACATGCTCAAGATATTTATACTCCAACCAGTTTTTTTGACAATCATCCAGGACAACTTAGTTTAAAAACAAAGCAAAATACCCCCTTAGGCGAAGAAACAACTTATCTTGACTTTTATTTAGACGTCAATAATCGGCTTTGTCTTAAAAGAGAAGGCAATGAAGCAATCCTGCTGACTTCAGAAAAAATAAAAATAAATAACTTAGTTTTTAACTACTTAACGGCCAGCAGCAGTCAGTCAATTAGAATTGAGCTATCAGCTGTTTATAATCAAGCAACAACTACCTTAATCTCCTCAGCTGGTTTACGCAATGATTAAAATAACTAAAATAATAAATAATCAAGAGAGGGGAACGGCTCTAATCCTAAGCATTATCCTCATCTTGGCTGTTGGTTTAATTATTAGTTCAGGACTAATTTATTTAGCTTTTAATAGTATAGTCAGTACTCAAAATAAAGTTAAATCCATCCAGAGCTATTATGCGGCTGAGGCAGGCATTGAAGACAGTTTGCTCCGTTTAAAAAAGAGCCAGCAGTTTTTCAGTCCAAATACTTTAGCCGTTGGGAATAGTACAGCTAATATAGATATATCAGAAGCAATTGGCGGTTCAAGAACTATTATTTCAGCCGGCAATACCGATAACCGAATTAGAAAGGTAATGGCTACCTATATTGTGACCACTGATGAGGTCTCCTTCTATTATGGAGCCCAGGCTGGCCCAGGAGGAATAAGCATGGGCAATAATAGCCAAATACAAGGAAATGTCTTTTCTAATGGAAGTATTTTGCCCAGCGGAGGCGGTATGGCTGATATAACAGATACAGCCAGCGTAGCTATTAATGGAAATAAAATTGATAGCGTTAATATTGGCGGTGATGCTTATGTCCATTCCTGTAAGGATTCTAATATTACCGGCACTCTTTATTATGTCTCTGGTGGTAGTGTTGAAAATTGCACTTATGGAAGCCTAGTAAATATAGGCCCTAATGAAATTGAAGCTGAAAATCTGCCTATTTCTTCAGAACAAATAACAAAATGGAAAAACGAAGCAATTGCTGGTGGAACAATCTCTGGAGATTATATCCTTGATGGTGGCGAAACAGAATCCTTAGGACCAATAAAAATAACTGGCAATATGCTTATTGACAATAATTCTATCTTAAATATAACCGGAACAATTTATGTCCAAGGCGATATTACCCTGCAGAATAATGTATTAATTCAATTAGACAGTGATTTTAGTTCGTTAAGTGGAGTAATTATTAGTGATGGCAAAATTACTATACAAAATAATGCTGACATTCAAGGCTCAGGCCTTGAGGAAAGTTTTTTAATGCTTCTTTCTACCAATAATTCTTTAGACCCAGCCAATCCAGCTATTGATGTATCTAATAATGCTGCCGGAGCTATTTTTTATGCTTCTGATGGAGTAATTCACTTGCATAACAATATCAGCATCAGAGAAGCCACTGGTTATAAACTGGCTTTGGATAATAATGCGGTTATCACTTATCAAGTTGGTTTAGAAAATGTTAATTTTACCAGTGGGCCGGGTGGCAGCTGGTATGTGGAAAATTGGCAGGAAATAGAATAATGAATATTCTCTCTTCTCTCAATCCAAAACAAAAGGAGGCGGTCACCATTCTCAGGGGGCCGGTTTTAGTTATTGCTGGACCGGGCAGTGGTAAAACTCGCTGTCTGATTCATCGAATTGCTTATCTTATTCAGCAAGGTATTCCAACTAGAGATATTTTAGCAGTCACCTTTACTAATAAAGCAGCTGAAGAGATGCGAGAGAGAGTTGTTAAACTGATTAAGCAAATTCCAACCATTGGCACTTTCCATGCTATCTGCCTGCAGATTCTCCGCCGGGAAATAGATAAATTAGGCCGCCAAAAAAACTTTATCATTTATGACGAAACTGACCGACTTTCTTTAATTAAAAAGATAATTAATGACTTACAAATTAGCCCAGAACAGTTCAAGCCAGGCGCGGTTCGAGAAGCCATCTCTCGAGCTAAGGACGAATTAATTGATTGCCAAGCTTATCAAGAACAAGCCCAAGAATATTTTCCTCAAACTGTGGCTAAAATTTATCTAGAATATCAAAAATCACTTAAAAAAGTTAATGCTCTTGATTTTGATGATTTGATTATGCTGTGTGTCCAGCTTTTCAAAAAGTCAGAGATTTTAGAAAAATATCAAGAAAAGTGGAAATATATTTTAGTTGACGAAGCCCATGATACTAATTTTAGCCAATATACCTTAATTAATTTATTGGCTCAGAAATATAAAAACATTTGGTTTATCGCTGATGCAGACCAATCGATATATTCGTGGCGAGGAGCTGATTTTAGAAATATCCTTAATTTTGAAAAAGATTACCCTCAAACAAGAGTAATTCTTTTAGAAGAAAATTATCGTTCAACCAAAAATATTTTAGCCGTCAGTCATCAAATTATTAGTAAAAATACTCAACGCAAAAAAAAGAATCTTTGGACAAAAAACCCGCCTGGCCAGTTAATTAATATCATTGAAACAGCTAATGAAAAAGAAGAAGGGGACTTCTTAATTGAAGAAATGGAAAATTTAATTCGTCAGCAAGGATTTAGCTTAAAAGATTTTACTGTTCTTTACCGAACTAATGCCCAGTCGCGAGCTATTGAAGAGGCCTTTCTTAAAACTAACTTCCCTTACAAAATTGTCGGCACGGTCAAGTTTTATGATAGAAAAGAAATTAAAGATATCTTGGCTTATCTTAAGCTGATTATTAATCCCCATGATCCAGTCAGTCTAAAAAGAATCAGGCTTAAAAAATTTTATGATTTAATAGCTCAATTTAAAAAAGCCAGCCGAAAGCTAACTTTAAGTAAGCTAATTGGTTTGATTATCGAAAAAATAGATTATCAAAACTATTTACTCAAGTTAGAACAAGGTGAAAGTCGATGGGAAAATGTTCAAGAACTTTTTACGGTGGCTAATAAATACAATGACTTGGAAAGATTTTTAGAAGATATATCTTTATTAAGTAATCACGATGAAGTAGAGACCAATAAGAATTTAGTCAACCTAATGACTCTTCATTGTGCCAAGGGATTGGAATTTCCGGTGGTTTTTATTACTGGCTGCGAAGAAGGAATTTTCCCTCATTCAAAGAGCTTTTTTGACCCTAGCCAAATGGAAGAAGAAAGACGACTTTGCTATGTTGGAATCACCCGAGCCAAACAAAGAGTTTATTTAACTTTTACCCGTCAACGCCGCCTTTGGGGACAAACTATGGTCAATCAGCCCTCGCGCTTTTTGGCTGACATTTCTAAAGGTTCTGAATATCATGAATATCAAAAAACTCCTCAAACAATATAATCTCAGGCCATCCAAACGCCTAGGTCAGAATTTTCTGATTAGCCAAAAAGTTCTTCAGAAAATCATTAAAACAGCTGATTTATCCAAAAATGATATTGTCTTAGAAATTGGACCCGGTTTAGGCACCTTGACTAAAGAATTAGCTTGCCGAGCCAAGAAAGTTATTGCCGTAGAAAAAGATAAACGAATGGTTGAAATATTAAAGGGAATCTTAAAAGATTATCAGAACATAGAAATCATTCCCAGCGATATCCTTAAGCTAAAATTTATCAAACTTGACAAAGTAGTAGCCAATATTCCTTATTATCTGACTTCGCCGCTAATTCGCTTATTTCTAGAATCTGCCAAGCCGCCTCAAGAAATGATTCTTTTAATTCAGAAAGAAGTGGCTCAAAGAATTTGCGCTTCACCGCCTAAGATGAGTTTATTGGCCGTGGCCGTTCAATTTTACAGCCAGCCAAAAATCATTTCTTATGTTGACAAAAAATCTTTTTGGCCCCGGCCAAAAGTAGATTCAGCCATTATTAAAATATCTAATATTAAAAAACCAGCCGGAGTGGATATAGAAAAATTCTTTAAGATCGTCAAGGCTGGTTTTTCTCATCCGCGGAAACAATTAATCAATAATTTACCTGATCAACAAATAAAAAAAGCTCTAACTCAATGTCATTTAAACATCAAAGTTAGAGCTCAAGAGTTAAAAATTAGTCACTGGGCAACTATCGCCGCAAACGACGAAAGCTTGTAATATGCCAGATATCTTCAATAGCCGAAGCTAATCTACCTGAAGGAATCCGTATCCTTTTTGCAATAGTCCCAATCACTTCATCCTCCCCTGAAAGAACAACTCCTGTTAATCCAACTAGCCGTGGCTGATAGGATTTGACAAAGAAAATTTCCTCTTGATTACCAGAGTCAATCTCTACTTCATCTCCTGAACAGCTAATCCGAACCCGATAAGAGAGTCCATTTAAAGCTATTAAGACAAACTTATCTGAGTAAAAAGAAGGACCTTGAGGGCTTTTTTTAATTTGGCCGGGTATTTCATTTTTCAGAGGAATCTCAATTACTATTGGTTTCTGATAAGCGCAGCTTATCATCGCCAAACAAATCAGCAGAAATGCAATCTTTTTCATTCCTATATCACCTCCTTTAGGGTAATGACAAGGCATCTTTTAAAGCATGACCAGGATAATAAGTCCGATGAAACTTAAATTGTTGATGCTGATAGGGCTTAACCCGAGCCAGTTTAATTACCTTATCCGCATAAATTTTCCTGCCACCAGATAGATAATAATTATTAAAGGCATATCCAGTAATTGAAAAACGCTTTACCTCCATCTTAACGACTGTTCCTAAAAAATTCTGATGAAAAATCAGAAGAGTATAATCGGCTGGATAAACAGGTAAGAGCAAAGGGACAGTAATGGCTGTAGAGATAACATTTCCTTTATATGGCTGACTCTTAGGGGGATTAACAGTGAAATGCTTCAGGGGTCTTTTAACAAAAGTTAATTGTCCTCTTTTAGTTGGATGAGGAATAATTAATTCTTTCTGACTGAACCTTCCCTCAAACAACCAGCATTCGGCCCAAACCGCTGGGCTTCTGTTTATAGGCAAAACCAATCCTGCCTGCGGCGGGGGGATAGAAATGTAATTACTAGTCCCTCCTAGAGAAGCACAACCTGACAAAATCAATAAAACAGACAATCCCAAAAAATGTACCAATCTTTTCATTTCTTTTCCTCCTTATTTTTTTAGGTAATTTTTAAAAAACTAATACCTTAATAATACACTATTAATATGAAAAAGTCAAGCTCTTTATTATCCACAGCTTGGTATCTTTCCTAGAATATTGTATAATATCATTAATGGAACCACAAAAAAATTCCAAAAAATTTAATATTATTGTGGCAATTTTGATATTGCTCATTGGTATTTCTATAGGCGGCTATTGGGTCTTAAAAAGTAAAACCAGCCAGGCTGATTTTCTTAAACAAATGGCTCAAAAAATGCAAGACCAAGAAATAATTGACGACCTTGACCACGACGGCTTAACTGGCTGGGAAGAAAATCTCCATAAAACTGACCCCAATAATCCTGACACTGATGGTGATGGCTACTTAGATGGCGAAGAAGTAGCCGCTGGTTACGACCCAACTAAAAAAGCGCCCAATGACAAATTAGCCAACAATACTACTCAAACCCCTAGACCAGAACCAGGTAATTTGACCCAAACTTTAAGCTATATTCTAAGCCAAAAAATAAAAAATGACCCCTCTCCTTCCCTAGCTAATATCTCGCCAGAAGAAGCCTTTGGTTTAATAGCTGACCAACAAATAGCCGATGCCTTAAAAAAGGCCTCGGCTGGTTTTTTGTCTGAATTTATTGCTAATTTTAAAGAAGTTAAAGTTTTAGATGATAATAGTCCAGAAGCGATTAAAAATTATCTCGGCCAACTTAGGGAAAAAATAGGCCGGCTTGATTCCTGCCAGGATGTTAATGATTTTAAAAATGACACAGATATTATCACGGAAGCTATCAGCACTAAAAACTTTAAGCAAGTTAACTGCCAATATTTATCTTATTCAGCGGGCTATCAAGTAATCAAAGAAATAGCCGTGCCTTCAGAGTGGCTGAATTTCCATCAAGAGGCCTTATCTATTTTTTGGGACTTCTCTAAAATTTACCAAAACCTGCCTAAATTCGCCAATGACCCGCTTAAGGGTTTAATTATCCTGGAAAAATTTAGTCAGACCAATGAAAATTTCATTTATTTATTAGAAGAAATGCAAATCCTCTTAGAAAATCAATGAGTATTTTCCGAAACAACTTATCCCAAAAACCAATTGCCTCTATTTTGATTATGGCCATCATTCTTTTAGCTGTCAGTCCGATTTTGCTTTTGCCTCATCAAGCTAAAGCTCAATGTATTGTCACCATAGCAGCCAGTGCTCCTTCAGCACAACATAGAGTCATGGATTCATTTTACCAATCAATTGACAAGGCCTACCAAGCAGGTGGCTTAACTCAAGCAACTCTAACAGCCGCTAAAATGATTTGGGAAAAAGGACAACAATTATTGGAATGGGCCACGGGCGTTCTACTTAATATCTTACTCCATCAACTTCTGTCTATGATAACTAATGAAATTGTTAATTGGGTTCAAAATGGCGAAACGCCGAGATTTTTATCAGAACCCTTAGGCGACTATCTTGAAGAGGCAGCTGATAATGCAATCGGCGCTTTTATTGACCAATATTTAGGAGCTGGCTGGATGTGTGAACCATTTGACTTGGATATTAAACTGGCTCTTTTAGAAGTGCCTACTTTTGAAGAAGAAGTTAAATGTTCTCTTTCTGATATTGTTGAGAATATCAATGATTTTTATGAGGATTTTTCAGCCGGCGGCTGGAAGGGTTGGATTGAACTAACTAAACCGCAAAATAATTTTTATGGCGCTCTTTTGCTAGCTCAAGGCGAAAAAATAAGAGTGGAAGAAAAAGCTAAAAAAGAAGTTGAATCAGACGCTCAAATGGGAGAAGGTTTTTTGGGCCAGAAAGACTGCCGTTGGTATGATGCAGCTGGTCATTTAGTAGAAACTCAAGAAGATGTTCGAGGGATACCCAAACTGCCAGCCGCCTGTAAGCCAAACGCAGAAGGAGAAACACCAGGCGTTGTCAGACCCTGCCAGCCCCAATGTAAAACTAAGACCCCGGCCACGGTTATTAATGAAATGACCAAAAAAGCAACGACTAATTTCTATGACCAAATGAACGCCCAAATATCTGCCGCTACCTCTAAAGCCGGTCCTTATCAGGTCTATGTTCAGGCCATTGTTAATGCTTTAATTAATCGAGTTATCCAAGAAGGACTGCTTTTGGTTACAGGCGAACCAGAACCTACATACGGCGCTACCGGAGCAACCGCCAGTATACCAGAAACAGTTAGCCCAGAATCAGTTATTGAGGGGCAAGACAATGCTATTGCCTTAGCAGGAAATCTTAACTCCCTTAAAGAGAATGAAAATAATAGAGTTCTTCAAGAACAACAAACTAATTTAGCTGTTTTAGAACTAATCCCCTCTGCCTACGAAGACATTATTCCCATTTTAGACCAAGTAATGGCAGCTTGTAGTTCCACTCCTCCTTATGTCAGTCATGTTACTTGGGCCCAAGAGCAAAAAGATAATATAAATGATGATATAATCCCATCACTCAATGATAGAATTAATAATCTAGAAACGATTGAAATTCCTGAAACCGTTGGCATAATTAATGATATTAATACGGCTTTGGTTTCAATTCAGGACTATATTAATAAAGCTGAAGCCTGGTTAGTTGTTTATGAAGAAGTCAGCGGCCAAGAAGGGAGTTTAGATCTGCAAATAGCTGAAGCGGCTATGAATGAAGCAGAAAATAAAGTTATTGTAGATGTCCAGCAAGTCCTTTCAAACATAAGCCCAGCATCTTCTACTGATATTACTGGCCTTAGTCAGGAAGTTTTTGACGCTATTATTATTGTGGTCACCCAAGCTACTGAATTAGAAATAGCTCGAGGGGATGCTTCCTGGCCAGAACCAAACACTCTATATGGAGAATTAGAAGAAGCCCAAAATCTTGAAAACGAAGCCAATAGCAGATTAAATCAATGTCTCACCTATATACCGCCATTTGAACATTAATAAAAGATTAATATGTCTCTTAGAAAAGAAATTTTAATTTTATTTTTTGTTTTAGCTGGCTGTTTGATAATTGTTTTTACCAATCCCAGCCAATCAGTCAATCAGTTATCAAATAGAGTTCAACCAGCTGAAGAACCCAACCAAGGGGAAATCCCAGTTCCCTCTCAAAACCTAGGTATTTTCCAACAAAACCAAGAATCAAGTCGTCCCTTTGTCAATCATTTTTTTACTAAAACCGACAGTATCGTTGAAGAAAATAATAACCTTGAAACTATAGCTTCCATGCCAGAAGAAAATATAGAATCTTGGAGCCAAGCATCTCTTTCCTTAGAAGATATTTTAGCTAAAGTTAAAAATTTATCTTCTGATTTAAATTTAGAATTTGAAGAATATCAATCTAAAATCTGTTCAACTTGCCATCAAGACCTAGAAGAAAATGATACTCTAGATGATGGCTTAAAAGAATATCTATCATCAAAAGGATATTCTTCCTGGGAAGCATACTCCACATCAACCGATTATCGCCTCGTTGAAGAGGATTTCCTAAGTAATAAAAATAACTTATTACGGAAATCAGCTTCTACCTATCAGACTATCTATGCTCAAGCAGGCCTTGGTTGCGGCTGCTGGGACCCGGCTTGTTACACTGTTACTCCCTGGGGCATTTATTGGCATTGTTTAGGTCCCTGCTGTTGCGCTACCTGCTTTATTTGCGCCAGATAATTAGAAGTAAAGTTTAAAATTATTGTAATGTCCATTTTTTTCTCCAAACACAAAAAACTTATTTTAAGTTTAATCCTAATCCTACTGATTAGCTCTTTAGGAATTTTTATCTTGGGAGCAGGAAAAGCTCAAGCCTTTTGGCCATTTGATAAAATAACAAATATATTAGAGGCATTTGACCCTTATGCGCTAGTCATTGGAGTTATCGCTGCCATAGGAACAGCCATCCATTCCCTTGTTTCTTTATTTTTCTGGCTGGCAGCTATGCTTTTAGAAATAGCTTTTGGCTTAGAAAAATTTACTGATGCCGAGGTTGTCAAAATGGGTTGGAAAATAACTCGTGATCTAACTAATATGTTCTTTGTTTTAATTCTTTTAGTTATTGCTTTTGCCACTATTTTACGAATAGAAACTTATGGTATGAAATCACTTTTGCCAAAATTAATTATCGTGGCTCTTTTAATTAATTTTAGTTTAGTTTTAGCTGGCGTAGTTATTGATTTTTCCCAAGTACTAACTCATTTCTTTTATGATCAGGTAAGCGGCGAAGTTGGGATTTCAGCTCAAATAGCTAAAATTCTTGAAATCCAAAAAGTTCCTGAAATAAATGCAGCAGCTAGCGCTTCAGAAAAATTAGCCGCTGGCACAGCTGGTGTATTTATGATGATTTTTTCTATATTCCTTGGAATAATATTGATTCTTTGCGCTAGTTTTGCCATTGGAGCCGGTGCTTTATTCCTAATTATCCGTTTAATTATTCTCTGGATTTTATTAATTTTAGCTCCCTTGGCCTGGCTCTTGTCTATTTTGCCCAACACGGCCCATCTCTTTCGTCAATGGTGGAATACCTTCTTAAAATGGGCCTTTTTTGCCCCGATTTACATGTTTTTTGTTTACTTAGCCATTAAAGCAGCTGAAGCTGGTTCTTTTACTTCAATTATCCAAGCAGAAATGGAAAATGTTGTTAATGCGGCTGGCTGGAAAGAAACTTTGTGGAGCACTTTAATGTCTAGTCCTAGTTTATTCCTTCAGTTCTTGGTAATTATAGGTTTGCTTTTTGGCGGTCTAATTGCGGCTCAAAAAATGGGTGTTTACGGCGCTCAAGGAGCTATCGGCATAGCCAGAGGAACTGGTAAGGGCGTAGCTAAATGGACCGGCCGCCGAGCTCAAATAAAGATGGCTCCGAAAGTTAAAGAATATGGTGAAAAATTGCAAAAAACATGGGTTGGTCGAACGCCCGGTTTGAGGCAAGCAGTTAGACCTTTCC
>CAZMCO010000010.1:0-22456 GCA_964565215.1 uncultured Candidatus Saccharibacteria bacterium
TGGCCAAATCTGGATAGAAATAGTTGAACCGAGCCAAGAGGTGAGTTGGCAGTAGGGATTTATATGAAAAGGCATGCCTTTTGTGGTAAGAGTGCGGGTATGGCGCAGTTGGTAGCGCATTCTGCTCCCAGCAGAAAGGTCAGAGGTTCGAGTCCTCTTGCCCGCTACAAATAGTTCTTTAAACAAAAAGAATCAGCCCTACAGCGGATGGCACCCCTATCCGCTGTTTTTTATTCCTTGAAAATTCCCCCAAAACAGGGTAGAATATAGATAAATTTGAAGCGACAGAGGCTTGTCATAGAAAATGATGTCCCTTTGAAAAAGGGCGTCATTTTCAGGACGAGCCTCTGGGTTAAAAGAGCTATGTCAAGAATAAAAGATTTGCCAAAAGTAAATCGTCCAAGAGAAAGATTTCTCAAGAAGGGACCTGATGCACTTTCAAAAAGCGATCTTTTGGCTATTTTACTAGGGAGCGGCATAAAAGGAAAGAATGTTCAAAAAGTTGCACAACAAGTAATCAATAAATTTGGTAGGGATTTTTTGAATACAAGCATAAGTGATTTACTAAGCGTTTCGGGAATCGGGCAAGCGAAAGCGTTACAGATTGCGTCAGCAATTTCTTTAGTGAAAAGATTTTATGAAGAAAGTGGCACAACTGATGTAGTTATTAAAAACTCAAAAGATGTTTTATCTATTACCTATGATTTACAAGATAAAAAGAAAGAATATCTTGTTTGTTTATACTTGAATGCAAGAAACGCTTTAATAAAAAAAGAAGTAATTAGTGTTGGATTACTCGATAAGAGTTTATTGCATCCGAGAGAAATTTTTCATCCTGCCATTGGATTAAATTCGGCGAGTATTATTTTAGTACACAATCATCCAACAGGAGATCCGACTCCAAGTGAAAAAGATAATTCAGTTGTCAGTAAAATTATCCAAGCTGGCGAGATAATGGGAATTTCTGTTATAGATTTTATAATTACCGCAAAAAACGGGAGTCATAGTTTTTACGAAAAATTGAAAGGGGTTAAAATGGCTGTTGATTATGTTGTTGAAGGTGTTCAGGGAAGTTTGTTCGGTTTATTAGAAATAAAAAAACCGGCCTACGAGATAAGCGCGGATAAAATAGATGAAAATTATTTTTACATTCCGCAGGTTAGAAAAAATTATATTCAATTACATAACCGCAGGTATATCGGGAGTAAACATAAGTTAATAGAGTGGATTTTTTCTATTATCAACAAAGAATGTAGGGGGAATTCTTTTGCTGATGTATTCGCAGGAACAGGGATTGTATCAGCTATAGCTGCAAAACATTTTAAAAAAATTATATTGAATGATTTTCTCCATTCAAATTATGCAATATACCAAGCCTTTTTTGGAAATAGCGAGTGGGATGAAAATAAAATAAATAATATCATAAAGGATTATAATAATATTTACGGCGAGGATTTAGAAGATAATTATTTTTCTACTTATTTTGGTGGTAAATATTTTAGTCATAATTCATCAAAAATTATCGGCCTCATTAGGGAAAATATAGAGGAAAATAAAAATAATTTGACAGATAGAGAATATTATATGCTTATTGCGTCATTGTTGTATGCAGTTGATAAAATTGCCAATACCGTGGGACATTACGATGCGTATTTCAAAAAAGATTCAATAAACGATGATTTTTTTATGAGGCCGATTGACCCTATTGATGTTAATGAAATATCTATTTTTAGGGAAGATACGAATCTTTTGGTAAAAAAAACAAAAGCAGATGTAGTTTATATTGATCCGCCATATAATTCTAGACAATATAGCAGATTTTATCATGTACTTGAAACATTGACCAAGTGGGATAAACCAAGGTTGTGTGGGGTGGCGTTAAAACCAGATTCGGAAAATATGAGTGATTATTGTAGAGTGAGAGCAAAAAATAGATTTACAGAACTTGTGAGAGATATTGATGCTCAATATCTAGTTGTTTCGTATAACAATACCTATGATTCAAAAAGTAATTCGTCAAGAAATAAAATTACACTTCAAGAAATTGAAAAAATTCTCAAGGCAAAGGGCAAAACCAAGGTTTTTGAAAAAAAGTACAGGCATTTTAACGCAGGTAATACAAATTTTGATAATCATAAAGAGTATTTATTTGTAACTAAAGTTAATCATGAGTATCAGAATTAAGAGATCTCCATTGTTTTATGTCGGGGATAAATATAAATTGATGAATCAATTGATTGATTTATTCCCTCAGGAAATAGATAATTTTTACGAACCTTTTGTAGGTGGGGGCACGGTGTTTTTAAATGTTAAAGCAAAGAAATATTATCTGAATGATATAGATGAAAACCTTATTAATATTCATAAGTTCCTAATTAAAAATTCAAATAATCCAAGCAAGTTTTTTAGGAACATTGAAAAGATAATATACAAATATGATTTATCCAGATCTTACAAGGAGGACATAATTCCAGATACTCTAAAAAAAGAGTGGAGAAAAACTTATTTTGCTAGATTTAATAAAGAGGGCTATGAGAAATTAAGAAAATGCGTCAATGATAATAAAAATAATGATCCCTTGATTTTATATATTCTGCTTATTTACGGTTTTAACAGAATGTTGCGATTTAATGGCGGTGGGCGGTTTAATCTTCCAGTGGGAAATGTAGATTTTAATAAAAATGTCGTTAGTGCTTTAAATAACTACTTTGATTTTGTTCGTGATAAAAAAATAAGATTCAGATCAAAAGATTTCAGAAAGTTTTTTTCTAAAAACAAGTATTTAAAAAATGATTTTGTTTATTTAGATCCTCCTTATTTAATAGCTGCAAGCGAATATAATAAATTTTGGGATCAGGATTCTGAATCGGATCTATTAAATTTAATTGATAATTTAAATAAACAGAGGATTAGATTTGCTTTGTCGAATGTAACTCATTATAACGGGAATAAAAATAAATTATTGATTAAGTGGTCGAAAAACTACAAGATACATGAGATAAAAAGTAATTATATCAATTACCATAACAATAAGAAAAAGAAGATTGCAGAGGTGTTGATTACTAATTATTAAGCCATGAGAAAACGCCAACCAGAGTACAAGCCTTTATTATTTACAACTACACTTAGGAACCCCGAGAGATTAAAGTGGTTTTTGGAAGTGTTAAAAAAATACGATGGTCAAATTCTTACCAACAAGTTGTCAGAAGAAATGGCCGGGGAAATAATAAGAAATGGGTTATATAAACCAAAGAATTTGAGTGTATCAGTAAAGAATAAAATAAAAATAAAAGAGCCCCTGACTGACAATGAGATTGTGAAGGTTCTCAAGAATAATCCTCAAGATCACAAAGAAGCAAGTTTTGATAAAGGTTGGCCTTCTAGATTTGATACTTGGTTCAAAATAGCCAAAGAGCTGGGCTTTGTCTATTACAAAATTGGAAAGAAAATCAAGTTTTCTGATATTGGGTTAAAACTTATTGATAATGAACATCCTGAATTTGAACAACAAGCATTTCTTAATGCTTTTGTAAAATACCAAAGCAATAATCCTTTTAGGCGAGTATTAAATGAAAATGTCCCATTAATACTTTTACTTAAAGTAATTTCAAGACTGAACAAAGATAAGAATTTTAATGGAAATGGTATTTCAAAACTAGAATTGCCGTTAGTGATTTTCTGGAGAAATAATGATTCAGAAGAATTATACCAATTGATAAAGGAGATACGGAAAAAGCACAGATATAATCCAAGCTGGGAAGTGATTGTTGGTATTTGCGTTAATCAAATCATGGAGGGGAAATTTAAGAAATTTAATTCCAAGTCAATAATGGTTGATTATCCAGATGAATTTATAAGAAAAATGAGATTGACAGGATTAATTTCCTTAAGAGGTGGCGGTCATTTTATTGATATTAACAAAAATGAAAAGAAAAAAGTTGATTACGCTCTTAAAAACTATTCGGAATATAAGAAGTACAAAACCGAAGAAAAGTATTTCGCATATATGTCAGAAATTGACGATAACTTGATTCTGTCTAAAGCTAAGTCGATAAGCGCGGACGAGAGAGATAAGTTTTTAAATAAATGGGCTAAAATTTATTCTTGGGTCAAGGTTAAAGAAGAAATGATGAACTTGTCACTAAAAAGATTAACAAAAGACGATATTCTCAAATACCTTTCGAGCCCAATAAGATTGGAATTTCTTGTTGCGTTGGCGGTTAAATTAAAGTTTCCAGATGTGAAAGTTATTCCTAACTATCCTTATGACGATGAAGGATTGCCGACCTCAACTGCTGGTGGCATAGGCGATAAAGGAGATATTGAATGTTATGAGGATGTTAACGGAATTTTAATTGAGGTAACTATGTCTGAAGGAAGAATACAGACGGTTATGGAAATTTGGCCTATAGCCAGGCATTTAGAAGAATTTAGTAAAAGTAGCAAAAGTTCAATGTGTTATTTTGTTGCTCCGAGTATATTTAAGGATTCCATAAGACAGATTGAATTTGTGAAAGAAAAAGAAAATCTTTCTATTTTGCCAAAAACTATTGAAGAATTTTTGGGTTGTTTAAATAATGAAAAAACTTTATATTGTGGTTTATAGGTAATAAACAAATTGTAAAGATAAAATAAAATCTATGTCCAGCGAACTTATCAAAAAGTATCTTGAGAAATTAAAGAGCCAAAAGAAATTTGACGATGGCTTTATTGAGGTACTTACAAAAACGAACGAAACCAACGAGGACGGTGGAGTTACTGCAGAGAAGATTTTGGAATTGATCGAGGAACGATATGCTAAAAATAAAGAAAATAAAACTTAGCGGTTTTCGCGGAATCCTAAATTTGCAAGAGCTTGATTTGGCTATTAAGGGGAGTAAAGAGCCGCGCTCTCTTGTTCTTTTTGGTCTTAATAGTTCGGGGAAGACATCTTTTGTTGATGGCCTAGAATGGTTTTTATCCGAAAGCAATAAGATTGAATGGTTGAGAAGAGATGAGGCTGAAGAAAAAGCTTATCCACATCAGGCGGCAAAAGCTAAAGGTATTGATAGTTTAGTTGGGGTAGATTTTTACGATACAGAAAATAAAATCGGAGAATTAATAAAAACTTACGATCAAAACAAAATAACCAAGCCAATTTTATCTAGTGGGATCGGATTCAAAAACACATATTCTGCTTTCATCATTCGTCCATACTTTCGTTATCTAGAAGTTGTAGATTTTGTATGTAGTAAGGCTAAGGATAAATACGAGAGATTAGCACAGTGGATGGGGTTTGAAAGCGAATTTGATTTTCAAGAAAAAATAGCCCGTGGAGTCCATCAAAAGTTAAAAGACCGAGAAAAAGAGTTAGCTGACCGGACGGGAATTTTTGAACAACAACTTAAACAGTTAATTAACGGCTTAACGACAACTAATGATGAAGTTCTTAATTTTTGTAATGAAATACTCAAACAGCATAAACAGTCTGTTTGTAAGAACTTAAGTGAAGTGTGGGATAAAATTCCCGAGATTAACAAACTCAAAAGTGCGTCATCGGTAGGAGTAATTATAGATAAGCTAACAAAAGATGAAGCCGTCCTTACTGCTTTTGTGCTGAAAGAAGGTCTATCTAATGAGCTAGTCAAACTCGAAAAGAAAATTGGAGATTTTAGAAAAGGCCGAAGGTTGATTGAACAAATTAATGTTATTGAACTATATACTCAAGCCATAAGTATTCTTACAAAGCAGACGGAAATAGATACCAAATGTCCAGTTTGCGGAAAGGAATGGGAGCGGGATAAATTAATGGAACATATCAAGGAAGAGTTGAAACTCCTTAAGAAAACGAAAGAAGAAAAAGATGAGATAGAACGCATTAGTTTGTCTTTGAAAGATATTGCAAGTAAAGAGGTAATTTCAATAAAAGAACTTGTCGGTCGCTACAGAGAAATTCAGGAAACTATCAGCGAAGTTAAATATAACGATACGGAAAATTATCTTGGTTCTCTGAATAGTATTGTTAGTGTTTTGACTCGTGTTTCTATGGATGCTGATGTAGAAATCAGGTTAGATAAAGAAGGTACTGAAAAAGTTATCAAAGAAAAGGGTGCTATTCTGGAACAGATAAAAAGGCATAAAGTGAAAATACAGCCTTCTGCGGTAGAGCTAAAATTAGCTAAGGATATTGAAAATCTGAATCAAATTAAAACTAGTTGGCAAGGTTTAGAAATGGCAAGAGCCAAGCAAAAATTTACCTCGGAGGAAATTAATAAATTTTACGCACTGAGAGACGAAATAGTGAAAACAATACAAAATAATATTAAAGCTCGTTTTGGTAAAATATCAAATCGTATCGGTAAATATTTTGGTATACTTCGTGATGACAAGGATATAAGGGATATTAAAATAGTTCTTAACGAAGAAAGAGGTAGGGCGGCAGGCCGTTCTGCTGAAATTGAACTTAATTATTATGATATTTCTGTTAAGCCAGCTTATAAGGTTTTAAGCGAATCATTGCTCAATAGTTTAGGATTAGCTGTTTATTTTACTTGTATCAAACAATTTAATAAAGACTGTAAATTTATCGTTCTTGATGACATAATGAACAGTTTGGATATTGATAAACGAGATACACTTCTTGATTTAATTGAGCAAGAATTTTCTGACTATCAAATTGTATTATTTACACACGATTATTACTGGTTTCAAAAAATCATCAGGCGGTTTCCCAGCTGGATTAGTAAAAAAATTAAAGGTTGGGATTATCTCGGTGGTGCAAAAATCGACGCTATTACCAGTACAAAAGAGGAAATTGAGGAATGTTTATCGGATTCTACTAGAACAGAGGAAGCAGGATGGAAATTAGGACGGCATGTTGAGAGTATTTTGAACGAGTTGTGTGAAGAATTATGGGTTGCGGTGCGTTATCGTTACGCAAAAAACGATCCTCCTACAATGGAAGAACTTTTCGACGCGCTTTATAGTCGAGTCAAAAACAAGATAAAGGCGCACCCGATAGTTAATAAAATTTTGGAAACAAAGAAATACGAACCGATATTGCGTAATTTTGTTTCGCATGCACGCAATAATCAACCAGCATCTGTATCTCCAGTAGAAATTAAACGCGCCTCTAATGAATGGTTTTCTTTAGAGGTCGAGTTTTGGTGCGATAAGTGTAACCATTTTGTTAAATATCATAAAAGCAAGGATGTAATTGAGTGTCAGTGTGGTAAAAAGAAATTAGAAAAACCGAAGACTATTGGTATTTAGCCTATCCACTGCTTTTGAATTTCCCCGTCCGCCAAAAACCAAATCCTCAAAGCAGGTGGGCAAAAAGGAAAGGAATCTGGGGGAAGAAATTTTTGCCTATCTGCCAAAAAGATAAGTAATTATTAGAACAAGCCAAGCAAAAAGTCGAGGATTTAATCAAAAAAGGAGATAATTTTTTATGAAAGAATTTCAACAGCAATTAGTTGAAAAAAATAAAAAAGAAATAGAAAAAACTGAAGAAGCGATTAAATTAACAAAATCAGAGGCCGGGAAATTAGAAGCAGAATTGAAAATAGAGGAGAAACTTTTTGAAGAAAATCTTTCTGGTGAAAAAAGAGATAAGAATCCAAAAGTAAAAGACCTTATAGAACAGGTAGAGGCAAATATTGCCGCATTAAAAAGCATGCTGATAATGAAACAAAATAAATTAAAGGAATTAGAAACTGAGTTTAAGATTTTAAAATTAAGACAGCCGATATTGGAAAGGAATACTTGGTTTTTTTAATTTTATTAGGCAAGGTTTGAAGAAAATTCAAAAATAAATCTATGGGAAATAAACAAAAACAATTAGAAAAACTAAGGAAGAAGATAATTAATAGGGTAAATAAGGACGTGTGGTTTTATCCAGAATACGAAGGAATTAAAGGTTATTTAGGTACACAAAATTTAGTATTTATTGGTCCGAATCCAAGTTATAATAAATTTCCAACTAGGCATACTAATTTTTTCTATGAACAATTAAAAATCAACAGATTCAAGAATGCTCATTTAACTGACTTGGTAAAGATTAGAACATTTAATAAAGATTCAGAAAATATACTTAATGATAAAAAAGTTATAAATAAACAATTAGAGTTTTTAAGAGAAGAATTTGATATTATAAAACCGAAGTTAATTGTAATACTTGGTGCTTGCACAGGATGGAAGGGTAAAAAAATTAAAGAAATTTTAGAAGAAAATTTTCGAAATATCAGAAACATCAATATTTATCACTATACTTATGTAGTCAGATTTTTTAAAAAAGATGAATTTATTCAACAGATGAAAAATGTTAAAAAAATCGTTTAATTCAGGTTAGCCAAAGGACCCAGCGCTTTTTGCTACACTCTTTTTTCAGGCCGAAATTCAATGTCGTGCCTTTCGGGTACACCCTTTGCCTTTGGCAAAGGGATATAGCCCTCAATGCACGACCTTAAATTTCTATTTTTAAATTACCTTTTATGATTATTTTACTTTACGGCGAGGATACCTTTCGCCAACAACAAAAATTAAAAGGGATTATTAAGGAATATCAAACCAAGCATCAAACTGGGCTGAATTTAGTCCATTTCAGGGAAGAGAATTTGGATTTCGATAAATTAAAGGAAAAAATTGAGGCAATTTCTATGTTTGATGAAAAGAAGTTAATTATCTTGGAAAATATTTTTAATAATAAAGATTTCCAAGAAAATTTCTTTGAATACGCCAAGAAAAATAAATTAAAAGACAATCAAGATGTAATTGTTGTTTTGCCTCAAGAAGGAAAATTAGCCCTGACTGGCTTAAAATCTCAATTAAGTTTATCTGAAGAATTTAAACCCTTGACCGGGACACAATTAGTTAATTGGGTCAAGGATAGAATCAATATTAATCAGGGGGCAGTCCAAAAATTGATTAGCTTTGTTGGTAATAATCTCTGGCAGTTAGATAATGAAATTAATAAATTAGTCAGTTATAAAACCAATCAACAAATTAACCAAGAAGATGTAGACTTACTGGTCAAAGCTAAAATGGATGTTAATATTTTCAAAACTATTGATGCTTTAGCCCAAAAAGATAAAAAAACTGCCCTGCGGCTTCTACATGAGCATTTAGAGCAGGGCGAGAATGAAATTTACTTATTTTCTATGTTTGTTTATCAGATGCGCACCTTACTTAAATTAAAAGATTTAATGGAGAAGGGCACGCCTTTTTATAATTTAGCTAAAAAAAGCGGTCTTCATCCTTTTGTCGTTAAAAAAAGTTGTCATCAATTAAAGGGATTCAGTTTAGAACAGCTCAAAAAAAATTACCAGCGCTTACTGGAGATTGAGTTGGCATTAAAAAAGGGCCGCATTGACGGCCCGACTGCCTTGGATATGCTGGTAGTTGAGATTTAAGACACCTCCTTTGTCTTTTCTATAATTTTTTTAAAGACGGCTGGCTGTTTTTCAGCCAAATGGGCCAAGATTTTTCTATCTATGTCAATCTTGGCTTTTTTTAATTTATTAATAAATTGACTATAAGATAAGCCATGCTGACGGCTAGCCGCATTGATTTTAATCTGCCAGAGTCGACGAAAATCCCGTTTTTTTCTTTTGCGGTCCTTATAAGCATGAGCCCAAGCATGTTTAAGAGCGTCTTTGGCTAATTTATATTTAGCTTTGCGACCCCACTTAAAACCTTTGGCCTGCTTAATAATTTTTTTCCGGCGTTTATGAGCAGTAGTGCCTCGTTTAACTCTAACCATAATTTCTTAAGGATAACATTTTCCTTTTCTTTCTAGTTTTATTGCCCGAGTCCTTGGCATTAAAATGGTCTTGATGAGTCGGACGTCGGAGAATCTTTCCTCGGCCGGTAATTTTTATTCTTTTTAGTAAGGATTTTCTTGTTTTGAGTTTAGCCATTATTATTTAGTTATTGCCACGGTTAATCCTCTTGGTTGTTTTCTAATTTCTTGTTCAATTTTTATTTCTGGAGAAATTAATTCAATAAATCCTTGTAATTTTTCCTTAGCCATTTGCCAAAGGGATTTTTCTCGACCGCGTAGAATCATTTCTATCCTAACTTTATGTCCTTGGTCAAGAAACTTATTTGCCTGTTTAGCCTTAGTTTCTAAATCGTGCTGGCTGGTTCGGAAACTAATTCTAATTCCTTTAATTTCTATTTTCTTCTGTTTTGTTTTTTGCTGCCTTTCTTCTCTGGATTTTTGATATTGGTATTTACCGTAGTCCATAATGCGGCAGACCGGCGGTCGGACATTAGGAGCTATCTCAATTAAATCAAGCCCCTTTTCTTGGGCTAGTTCTAGGGCTTTATTTGTCTCAACAATGCCTAAATTCTGACCTTTCTCATCAATTAATCTTATTGGACTAATTTGTATCCAATTATTTATACGCGGTTTTCTGATTGTTCGATGGTGATATTTTTTGTAGATATTTTTTATTTTAATTTTGTATTTTGTGTGTGTAATTTGTAATTTGGGATAAATTTTTCGCTAAATTACTAATTACAAATTACTAACTACTCAAATTTTGAGCAAAGCGAAAAATTTATGTGGAGACGGCGGGACTCGAACCCGCGTCTAAAAGTTATTCCTTAATAATTCTACAAGATTAGCTTAATTAAATAAACCAAGAACTAAAAATTAAGCAAAAGGCTCTTAGTTTTTGCCTCTAAATTTTCAATAATTAAAGAAAGGCGGCTTTAATTATCTATCCTGATAAGATGACACCCGAATTCTTCTATCAGGAGTCAAAGGTTCGGATGGCTACTGAACTTAAGCAGTAGCAAAAGCTAAATTTTCGTTAGCACTTATTTTAGTCAAAAGTTTAGCGAGATTTTGAGCTCGGCTTGCTTATTAAGAAAAGAACTTCTATCGATGCCTGTCATCCCCCTTGCCCGCCGAAGCTTTAGCGAAGGCGGGACCTCATTGCTCGATCAATTTTTCTTTTTACTTCTCTTTTTTTAATTTTTTCTCTTTTATCTACTCGGCGTTTGCCTTGACCTAAAGCAAAAGCCAGCTTTATTTTCCCTCTCTTAGTATAAACTCGCAAAGGGACTAAAGTCAAGCCTTTTTGTTTGCTTTGGCCAATTAGACTCTTAATTTCTTTTTTATTCAAAAGCAGCTTTCTGGTTCTACCAGGCTGATAATCAACTGGCGTATTTTTTGGCTGATAAGGAGGAATTTGGGCATTAATTAACCAGGCCTCTTCGTCTTTAATAGTTACATAAGAACCCTTTAAGCTAATATGACCGGTTTTAATTGCCTTAACCTCATGGCCAGCCAAAACCAAACCGGCTTCATAGGTTTCTAAAATATGATAATCATATTTAGCTCGCGGATTAGTGGCTAAGGTAGGCATATATTAACTTTAACATTAAATCAGGCATTGAGTAAATCAAAATAATAAGCTATGATAAGATTATGATAAGAAAAAAAATAGAGAAATTGATTGAAGAAGTTGTTAAAAAGAAGGTTCATTTGGAGCATCCGGCTAATGCGGAATTTGGCGATTATTCAACTAATCTGGCTCTGACGGCTAAGATTGACCCAGAAAAGATTGTCTCGAAGTTAAAAGATAATTCATTATTTAAAAAAGTAACTGTAGCTGGACCAGGCTTTATTAACTTTTTTTTATCTCAAAAAGCCCTTCAGGAAGAATTGGCTGAAATTCTTAAACAAGGCGATGATTGTGGCCAATTGGATATTAATAAGAATAAAAAAGTTCAGCTGGAGTTTATTTCAGCTAATCCGACCGGGCCTTTAACAGTCGGCAATGCCAGAGGTGGTCCTTTTGGCGATGTTTTGGCTAATATTTTGAAAAAAGCCGGCTTTAAAACGGCCAAGGCCTATTATGTTAATGATACTGGTCAGCAAATTGTAGATTTAAGTCAAGGGAAATATAAAAGTGACTATCTTGATAATTTAAAAAACAAAATTGGTCAGAAAAATTTAGCAAGATATATTGTTAAAGATTCAATAGAGCCAACCACAAAAAGATTAGGCATTAAATATGATGAATGGATTTTTGAGTCAGACTTACACAAATCCGGAAGAGTAGAGAAGGCCTTGAAATATTTAAGAAAAAAGAATTTAATTTACTCTAAAGATGGAGCGGATTGGTTTAAATCATCTAAATTTGGCGATCAGCGGGACAGGGTAGTTGTTAAGAAAGATGGCCATAAGACATATTTAGCTGGTGATATCGCTTTGCATCAGTATAAGTTTGAGGATAAAAAATTTGATCAGGTAATTAATATCTGGGGGGCTGACCATCATGGAGATGTGCCCGGATTGATGGCGGCTGTGGAAGCGCTCGGTCATAAAAATAAATTAGAAATTATTCTTTTACAGTTTGTGACAATTTTAGAGAAAGGCGCCAAGCAGAAAATGTCCAAAAGGGCTGGAACTTATGTGGAAATGGATGAATTGCTGGATAAAGTTGGTCCTGATGCCGTTCGCTTTTTCTTTTTACAGAAATCAGCTGACACTCATTTGAATTTTGATTTAGAATTAGCTAAAGAACAGTCAGTTAAAAATCCGGTTTATTATGTCCAATATGCCCAGGCCCGAATTTGTAGCATCTTAAGAAAAGCAGGAAACTTAGAAGCTAAGCTTCTAAGTAATCTAAAGCAGCCGGCCGAGTTAAGTTTGATTAAAAAATTGGTTAAATTTCCGGAGATTATTGAAGTAACCGCCCAAGATTATCAAGTTCAGCGACTGCCATATTATTCTTTAGAATTGGCCAATCATTTTCATAAATTTTACGAACAATGCCGGGTTTTAGGTAATCCAAGCCGAATTAGTTTAATTCAAGCAACCCAGATTGTTTTGAAAAGCGTTTTAACTCTAATGGGCATTAAAGCGCCCAAAAAAATGTAGTTATATGAACCAAATTCCCAAAATAGAGAAGAAAATATTAAAATTTTGGCAAAAGGAAGATATTTTTGCCAAATCAATTAAGCTAAAAAAGAATAAGCCTTTTTTTAGTTTTTATGATGGGCCGCCTTTTGCTTCTGGTTTGCCTCATTATGGTCATATTTTGGCTAGCACTATTAAAGATACAATCCTCCGTTATCGGACCATGAAGGGTTATCGTATTTTCTGGCGGGTTGGTTGGGATTGTCATGGTTTGCCCGTGGAAAATATGATTGAAGAAGAACTTGGCTTAAAAAACAAAAAAGAGATTGAAAAGCTCGGCATCGGGAAATTTAATCAGGCCTGCCGCCAATCAGTTTTCCGTTGCGTAGGTGATTGGGTTAAAACTCTGCGGCGGGTTGGCCGTTGGTCTGATTATTCTAATCCCTATGCTACTTTGGATAATGAATACATTGAGTCAGTCTGGTGGGTTTTTAAACAGCTTTGGGACAAAGGTTTGGTTTATCAAGATTATCGAGTGACTCCTTATTGTCCGCGCTGCGGCACGCCTTTATCTAATTTTGAATTAAATCAGCCCGGCGCCTATCAAGATATTAAAGATGAATCAATCTATATCAAGTTTCCTCTGAAAGGCGAAAAAGATACCTATTTATTTGTCTGGACAACTACTCCTTGGACTTTAGCGGCTAATACAGCGGTAGCTGTCGGTCCGGATTTTGAATATGTCAAAGTTAAAAAAGATAATCAGTATTTAATTTTAGCCAAAGAAAGATTATCTATCTTGAAAGATTACAAAGTAATAGATGAATTTTTAGGCAAGGAATTAGTTAATAAAGAATATCAGCCATTATATCCAATGAAATTAGATAAACCGGGTTATCGGGTTGTCCCAGCTGATTTTGTTTCGGTGGAAGATGGTACGGGCTTGGTTCATATTGCCCCGACTTTTGGTGAAGAAGATATGAAGTTAGGCAAAAAGGAGGATTTGCCCGGCATTGTCACGGTTGATGAAGAAGGCAAGTTGATTAAGGGATTAAACATTCCTGGTCAAGGTAAGTTTGTTAAAAAAGCTGATCAAGACATTAAAGCGGATTTAAAAAAGCGTGGTTTGCTTTTTAAAGAAGAAAAAATAATTCACGCCTATCCCCATTGCTGGCGCTGTGAAAGCCCGTTACTTTATTACCCAATTAATAGTTGGTATATAGCGGTGACTAAATTTAAAAAAGAATTAGTGGCTAATAATCAGAAGATAAGATGGGTGCCCGGGTATCTTAAGCAGGGCCGTTTCGGCAAATGGCTGGAAGGAGCTCGCGATTGGTCGGTTTCCCGAAATCGTTATTGGGGAGCGCCCATTCCCATTTGGCAGTGTCAAAAATGCGGTAAATTAGAAGTCATTGGCGGACTTGGAGAATTAGCTCAGAAAAATAAGAGAAATAATTATTATATTCTTCGCCATGGAGAAACCAAGAATAATATAAACAATATAATTTACTCTGATAAAGAAAACCAAAGAGTTTCTTTAACCAAAAGAGGTGAAAAACAAATAAAAGAGCTTATCCTTAAATTAAAAAGAGCTAAGATTAATTTAATTTTTTCTTCAGATTATTTAAGAACTCGCCAGACCGCTTCCATAATTAGTCAGGCCTTAGGTATTAAAGTAATTTACGACAAGCATCTGCGTGATATAAATGTCGGTTTGTTTAAAAGTAAGTCCGTCAGAGAATATTATACTTACTTTAATAACGATGATTTAAAAAGATTTACTCAAAAACCACCCCAAGGAGAAAATCTTAATCAGGTTAAAAAGCGAATGATGAATTTTCTTTTGGCTACTAATAAAAAATATTTTAATAGAAATATTCTAATTATTAGTCATGGTGATCCGCTTTGGATTCTTGAGGGAGCTGGTCAGGGATTAAACAATAAAAAAATGTCCGCTAATCGAAATTCTTGCCTTCCTCAGCCAGGTCAATTAGGCCAACTTAAATTTAAAAATCTGTCTTTTGATGAAAATGGTAATTTAGATTTACATCGTCCTTTTATTGACCAATTAACCATGCCTTGTTCCTGCGGCGGAATAATGAAGCGAACCCTAGAGGTTTTTGATTGTTGGTTTGAGTCAGGTTCAATGCCTTATGGCCAGTGGCATTATCCTTTTGCTAATAAAAAGTTAGTTGAAAGAACTTTTCCAGCTGATTTTATTGCCGAAGGGATAGATCAAACTCGTGGTTGGTTTTATACTCTCCATGTTTTAGCTACCGCTTTGACTTTAAAGAATATTGGTTTAGGTAAAAATCGGCCGGCTTTTAAAAATGTCATTGTTAATGGTTTAATTTTAGGTGAGGGCGGTAAAAAGCTTTCCAAACGATTAAAAAACTATACTCCTCCAGAAATTATTTTTGATAAATATGGAGCTGACTCTCTGCGCTACTTTTTATTAATTAGCACGCCGATGGGTGAAGACTATATTGTTTCTGAAAAAAGAATTGCCGAGACCTTCCGTCGGACGATTCTGACTCTTTGGAACTCTTTTAGTTTTCTGAATACCTATACTGATAAAGAATGTCTGGCTCCCAAATCAGTTCAGCCTAAAAATATTTTAGACAAATGGATTATTTCTCGGCTGAATAGTTTTAATCAAGAAGTGATTGACTGGCTGGATAAATATGAACTAACCAAAGCGGCTCGCTTATTTGACGTGTTTTTAGATGATTTTTCTAATTGGTATATTAGACGTTCCCGTCGGCGATTTCAAAAGACAACTAATAAACAAGAGAAAAAAGAAGCGGAGAAAATTTATTCTTTTGTTCTGTTAAATCTATCTAAATTAATGGCTCCTTTCTTACCTTTTCTGACTGAAGAAATATATCAGCATTTGGAAAATGGCCCGTCAGTCCATTTAGTTGATTATCCTAAAGTAAATAAAAAGTTAATTGATAAAAAATTAGAAGAAAAAATGTCAGAAGTCCGGCAGATAGCGGCGATTGCCTTGGCTAAAAGAGCTGAAGCAGGTATTAAAGTCAGGCAGCCTCTTGGGCAATTGACTATTAGCAATAAGCAATTAGCCGCCAATAAAGAATTGACTGATTTAATTGCTGAAGAGGTTAATGTTAAAAAAGTAATTTTTGGTCAGGAAATTAAATTAGATACAAAACTAACTGCTGAATTAAAAGCGGCTGGCCTGATTAGAGATTTAATTCGGTTTATTCAAGGCATGCGCAAGGATGGAAAACTAAAACCAAGAGATAAAATTTATCTAGGTTATTCAACCAGCCCTTCTTTAAGAAAATTAGTCCAGAAGAATGAGTCGGTCATTAAAGCAGAAGTTTCCGCTGCTCAAATAGAAGCTGGCCTTAAAAGAAAAGAAGCATTTTTGGCGGAAAAAGAGGTTATTTTAGATAGTCAAGAGATTTGGTTAGGGATTAAAAAAAATGCTCTATAAGACCCAAGGGATTATTATTAAAAGAACTAATTTAGGCGAGGTTGACCGGCTGTTGACTGTCTATACCAAAGATTTTGGTAAGATTTTAGTTAGGGCCAAATCAGTTAGAAAAATTCAGTCAAAGTTAAAAGGTCATCTAGAACTTTTTCTTCATAGTCATCTTTCGTTAGCTCCCGGTAAAAATCTGGATATTATTACTGGCGCCGAAACCATTGAAAGATTTTCTGGACTTCATCAACAGCTGCCTTATTTGGCCACTGCTTATTATTTGTCTGAAGTAATAGATAAAAGCCTGGCCGGTCCGGAAAAAGATGAGCAAATTTGGCAGTTGATTTTATCTAGTTTCTATAATCTTGATCAGGAAAAAATGGATGTTAAAATTCTTATTGCCAATTTTCAAAGAAAATTATCGGGATTCTTAGGTTATGGAGAAAGTCAGTCAAACGAAGAGATATATGCCAAAGCTTTTTTACAAAAAGCGCTTGATTTGTTAAGATAGATCTAATGGATTTAGAAGAATTAAAAAAGAAAATTTATAAACCAGGGGCTGAATTTGAAGAGCGAATAAAACCGCCAGAGATTTTTCGGCCTGGTCGTCAAAGAGAAAAGAAAGCGCCATCAGAATGGCCAGAATTAGAAAAGAAAGGATTAGTGTCTAAAAAGAAAAAATATTGGCTGATTGGTCTTATTTCTACCGGGATTTGTTTTTTAGCTGTGGCTGGCTGGCTTTTTTGGCAAGGTTTGAATTCTTTTGATAAAGATAAAGTTAGTTTAAGAATTGAAGCAGCTGAACGAGTAGTCAGCGGCGAAGAGATAAATTATCTGGTTAAGTACCAAAATCAGACTCGTTTGGATTTAACTGAAATTAAATTAGTTTTTCACTATCCAAGTGATTCCATTCCCTTGGAAACAGAGAATTTGGTTCAGACCATTGATTTGCCCGATTTAAGAGCTGGTCAGACAAAACAGATTGAATTACCAGTTAGGATTATTGGATTACAAAATGAAATCAAGAAGGCCTGGGCTGAACTAAATTATCAACCCAAAGGTATTAGTTCTTTCTTTACTAATCAAGCGGAATTCTCAACAACCATCATTTCGGTACCTTTGATTTTAGATTTTGATTTACCAGCCAGATTAGTTAGCGGTCAATCTTTTGATTTTTCCTTAAAATATTTAAATCAGGCTGATGTTTCCTTTAATAAGCTCCAAGTCCGAATTAACTATCCGAGTAATTTTACTTTTCATTCAGCCGAGCCTCAACCATTAAAAGAAGATAGAATTTGGTCTTTAGGTAATTTAATGGCTAGGGAAGAGGGAAAAATTTTTATTCGAGGACTTATTCAAGGAGAAGAAGAAGAAGCTAAATCATTCAAGGCCCAGTTAGGTCTTTTTGAAGAGGACAAATTTACTCCTATGGCCGAGACAGTCAGCGCTTTGCGAATTTCTCTTTCACCTTTATCAATTAGTCAGACAGTTAATGGGGCAACTGACTATATCGCCCAAGCTGGCCAATCATTAACTTATCTAATTGATTATAAAAATACGACTAATGTTGGCATCAGAAATGTAATTATTACTTCAAAATTAGAAGGCCGGGTCTTAGATTTAACAAGTTTAAAATTGAAAGAAGGTTCCTTTGATGGAGAAAGCCAAACCATTACTTGGAAAGCTAGTAATTTACCGGCTTTAGAATTTTTAGGGCCTCATCAGCAAGGACAAGTAACTTTCTCGGTTAAACTAAAAGATCCCCTGCCCATAACCAATTATACTGATAAAAATTTTAAAATAACTAATACAGTTAAAATTGATTCTTCAGAGGCGCCTCTTTCTTTAAGGGATATTCAGATTACTGGTCAGAGTCAATTAATAAGTAAAGTAGCCAGTCAATTAACTATCCAAGCTAAAGGTTATTATAATGATGATCTGATTCCCAATAGTGGACCGATTCCACCTAAGGTTGGTCAAGCGACTAGCTACACAATTAAATGGCGATTGATTAATACGGCTAATGACTTAAATCAAGTTAAGGTGGAGGCTTATTTGCCACCTCATGTCCAATGGAAGAATAAAATTAGCCCGAGTAACGCTGATTTAGATTATAATTCTCAAACCGGTCGATTAATTTGGCAAGTTGGCGATTTACCAGCGGCCACGGGCATTCTTTTGCCAGTTAGACAAATAGCTTTCCAAATAGCGATTACTCCGGGCTTAGCTCATTTAGGTAATTTAGTTGAATTAATCGGCCAAACAGAAACGATTGCTCATGATGCTTTTACTGATTTAAACATAGAAAGCGTTAGTCGAATTATTGATACTAATTTGCCTGATGATCCAACCATTGAGCGTAAAGACGGTATTGTCGTTGAATAAATTACAAACAAATATGACTCAAGATTTAATGGGGAAAATTGTTTCTCTTTGTAAGCGCCGGGGATTTATTGCCCCTTCTAGCGAGATTTACGGCGGCTTTGAAAGCTGCTATGATTATGGTTTTTTCGGCGCTTTATTAAAGAACAATATTAAACAAAGTTGGTGGAAGACGATGACTCAATATCGTGATGATATTGTTGGCCTAGACGCTAGCAGCTTAATGTCGCCTAAAGTTTGGCAGGCCTCGGGTCATTTAACGGCTGGTTTTACCGATCCTCTGGTTGAGTGTAAAAAATGCCACCGTCGTTTTCGCAAAGATTACCTAAAAGAAGATAAATGTCCGGACTGCGGCGGTGAATTAACTAAAGAGAAGAAATTTAATTTAATGATGAAAACCTTTGTTGGTTCGGTTGAAGATGAAGCATCAGTTACTTATTTAAGAGGCGAGACCTGCCAAGGTATTTATATGAATTACCAGTTTATGAAAGAGACAATGCGTTTGAAAATTCCTTTTGGCATTGCTCAAATCGGCAAGGCCTTTCGCAATGAGATTACCACCAGATATTTTATTTTCAAAACCCGCGAGTTTGAACAAATGGAAATGCAGTATTTTGTTGAACCAAATGCCAAAGAAAAAAAGAAATGGTTTGATTATTGGAAAAAGGAGCGAATGAATTGGTATTTGGATTTGGGAATTAAAAAAGAAAATTTGCGTTTTCGGGAGCATCAAGAAGATGAACTGGCTCATTATGCCAAAAGAGCTATTGATATTGAATACAAATTTCCTTGGGGATGGGATGAAATAGAAGGAATTCATGACCGGGGTGATTGGGATTTATCCAATCACAGCAAACATAGTGGTCAGGATTTAAGCTATTTTGATGAACAAACAAAAAAGAAATTTATTCCTCATATCATTGAGACGTCAGCCGGAGCTGACCGAAGCGTTTTGACTTTTTTAACTGAAGCTTATCAAGAAGTCAAAGGTGGCCGGACCGAAACAACTGAAGCTAAAAAAGAAACTGAAGTTGTTTTACGGCTGGATAAAGAATTAGCTCCGATTAAAGTAGCCGTTTTGCCTTTAGTCAAGAATAAAAAAGAAATCATTAAAAAAGCTCGTCAGGTTTATGATTTATTAAAACCTCATTGGATGTGTCAATACGACGAGGTTGGCTCTATCGGCCGGCGTTATCGAAGGCAGGATGAGATAGGCACTTTTCTATGTTTAACAGTGGATTTTGATAGTTTAGATAAAGAAGATTTGACCGTTCGAGATCGCGATACGATGAAACAGGAACGGATAAAAATTGAGGAATTAGTTGATTACTTAAGAGAGAAGCTATATGTATAAAAAAACAAAACTGACTAATGGTTTAAGGATTATTACTGTACCTATGAAAGAGACTAAAACAGTCACTGTTTTAGTTTTGGTGGGCACTGGCTCTAAATATGAGACCAAGGAAATTAATGGCCTTTCTCATTTTATGGAACATATGTTGTTTAAAGGGACTAAAAAACGGCCTACTACCTTGAAATTGATTGAGCCATTAGACAAAATTGGCGGAAAGTATAATGCTTTCACTGGCCAAGAAATGACTGGCTATTGGGCTAAAATTGATGCTAATCATTTGGATTTAGCCTTAGATTGGGTGGCTGATATTTATTTAAATTCGAAAATAGCCCAGGAAGAAATTAATCGGGAAAAGGGGACTATTCTTCAGGAACTGAACATGTATTTAGATGCGCCAATGGATTATGTGGGTGATCTTTGGGCTGATATTTTATATGACGATCAGCCAGCTGGTTGGCCAGTGATTGGCACTAAAGAAATGATAAAAAATGTTAAAAGGCCTCAATTCGTTAAATATTTAAAAGAACATTATTCTTCTCAAAACACAGTTATCGTGGTAGCTGGTCAAATTAGTCATTCTTCAACTCTGGCTAAAATTAAAAAATATTTTAAAACAATCAACAACCTGGCCGTTAAGGATAAATTACCTGTTAGAGAAAAACAGCCTAAGCCAAAAGCGCTTATTTATTATAAAAAAACTGACCAAACTCATCTTTATTTAGGAGTCCGCGGTTATGATGTTTTTCATCCAGATAAATATGCCTTGGGCTTATTGGGAATAATTTTAGGCGGTAATATGAGTTCGCGTCTTTTTATTTCTGTTCGTGAGAGACAAGGATTGGCTTATTATATCAAAACAGGAGCCAATAGTGATACAGATACTGGTTTTTTGGCTACCCGAGCCGGCGTTGATAATCAGAAAGCAGAAAGAGCGATAAAAAGTATTTTAAAGGAATATCGAAAAATAGCTCAAAAGAAAATTAGTCCAACAGAATTAAGAAAGGCCAAGGATTATACCAAAGGAAGCGCTCTTTTAGAAATGGAATCGTCCGATGCCCAAGCATCTTTTTATGCTGGTCAAGAACTTTTAACCAATCAAATTTTGACTTTAGAAGAAAAGTTCGCTAAAATTGAAGCAGTCACGGTTAAGGATATTCAACGAGTGGCTCAAGATATTTTTCGACAAACCAAGCTGAATTTAGCTTTAATTGGCCCATTCAAAAACAGGAAGAAATTCGAAAAATTATTAAAGACATGAACCAATCACAAACAATTAATATTTCCACTTCAACTATTTTACGGGTCATTATTATCTTATTGGCTTTGGTTTTTCTTTATCTGATTAGAGATATCCTAATGGTTGTTTTTGTCGCGGTGGTTATTGCGGCGGCTATTAATGGGCCAATTAGCTGGTTGCAGAGACACAAGGTCCCTCGTCTTTTAGGGGTAATTTTTATTTATTTACTCATTTTATTGTTCTTGGCTTTAATTGTTACTTTAATTTTTCCTCCCCTAGCTGAACAGATTAAACAATTAGCTATTTACTTCCCTGAATTTATGGAAAAAATAGGCCTAAGCGTCCAAGAATGGTGGGGTCAGTATAGATTAGAAGGCAATCTCCAAGCACTTTTAGATAAAATTAGCAATAAATTAGTCCAAGCTACCTCAAGCGTTTTTGCCACGATTATCGGCCTTTTCGGCGGTTTGCTTTCAGCTATTATTATTTTAGTTATTTCTTTTTATTTAGCTGTTCAGGAAAAAGGAGCCAAAAGATTTTTGGTCTCTTTAACGCCAAATGAACATCAGGATTATCTGGCTGGTTTGATCGAACGGATTGAGAGTAAAATCGGTGGCTGGTTAAGAGGTCAACTTCTGCTAATGCTGATTGTTGGTCTGCTGACTTATATTGGCCTTTATTTTTTAGGGGTAAAATATGCCTTAACATTGGCTTTAATTGCCGCTCTCTTGGAGATTGTTCCCTATATCGGTCCAATTCTGGCCGCTGTTCCGGCTGTTATCTTATCTTTTTTCCAATCACCTTTCTTGGCTTTATTGGTTATTCTTCTTTATATTGTTATTCAACAATTAGAAAATTATATTATCTACCCTCAAGTGATGAAAAAAGCAGTTGGCTTGAATCCAATAATTATTATCGTAACCATGCTTGTCGGAGCTAAATTAGCCGGTATTTTAGGGATTATTTTAGCTGTTCCGGTGACCGCCGCCATAGCTGAATTCTTAAAGGATTTTCAGAAAAAGGAAGCTTAGTTAATAAAGGCGCGTCCTTATTTTGCATACCCTTTGTATTTGAGGTAGTTTGATTATCTATTGTCTACAGAGTGGCTTTGAGGAAGGCTATTAAGTTTCGGAGCGTGCTGGGTGAGGCTGTCTGGACGTGTTCACGCCTCTGGTCTTAGCC
>CAZMCO010000011.1:0-9804 GCA_964565215.1 uncultured Candidatus Saccharibacteria bacterium
TATTTATTCGTTTAAGGTGTAATGCTCCATAAATAATAAATGCTAAACCGAAACCCACAGCTAATCCTACTATTAAATTTTCAATTAGAACGCCGAGGGCCCAACCTAAAATTAAAAAACCAATAAAAATCATTCCAATCCATTTATTATTTTCTTTTTTAATTTCTTCTGACATATTATTTTATTCTACCAAAAAACTGCCTTCTTGGCGATTTTTTTTCGTAGCTCCGCAAGTAGGACTCGAACTTAATAAAGGTTAGATTTTTATCTGAACAAATTTTCTTTTGCCGACTTGGATAATTAGGCCGTCTTTGATGGTTATTTCTTTTTGCCAATTTTTAACGACTTGGTTATCTATTTTAACCCCGCCTTGTTCAATGAGGCGCTTGGCCTCGCTTTTGCTGGGGGCTAATTTTGTTTGGACAAGTAAATTTAAAATGGAATATTTTTGGCCAGTTAATTTACAGACAGGTATTTGGGATGGTTTTTCTTTTTGGCGAAAAATCTGATTGAACTCTTTTTCTGCTTCTAAGGCGGCTTTTTTACTATGGTGAATAGCCACAATTTCTTTGGCCAGCCTGGCCTTAGCATCACGAGGATTCATCTTTCCTTGTTTAATTTGTTGGTTGATTTGATTAACTTCCTCCATGGGCAAATCAGTACAAAGTTCTAAACCAAGACCCATCACCTCATCAGACCAGGCCATAATCTGGCCAAACATCTCAGCTGGCCGAGTGTCTAAGGTAATCATATTACCTTCGGTTTTGCCCATTTTTTGACCAGCTGGGTCGATTAATAACTTAGTGCTTAAAACAAACTTTTCTCTACCCTTAACTGCTTTGATTAAATCGCGGCCGCAGAGCATATTAAAGGTTTGGTCGTTACCGCCAACTTCTAAATCAACTCCCATAGCTACACTATCATAGGCCTGAGACAATGGATAAAGAAATTCGTGAAGATAAATTGGTTTCTTCTTAGCTATTCTTTTCTGAAACATGTCCCGGATAAGCATCTGTTGAACTGTAAAATTAGCCGCTAATTCAATTAAATCAACAAAAGATAGTTCGTCATTCCACTGGCTATTGTATAAAATTTTGGCTGGGTTAGGACCAGAGAATTTCAAAATTTTACTGGCTTGTTTCTCGTAATTTTTAGCATTTTTAAGAAGCTCCTGACGAGTCATCCTTTTTCGAGTAGCTGTTTTATCAGTCGGGTCACCAATCATGCCAGTAAAATCGCCGATTAAAAAAATAACCTCATGACCCAAGGATTGAAAATGAGCTAACTTTCTAATGGTAATAGCGTGGCCAATATGAAGAGTTGAGACTGTTGGATCATAGCCGCAATAGAGCCGGATTTTTGGATTGGACTTTAGTTTATTTTCTAAGGCCTGACGACTGGGATAAATATTCTCTACTCCTCGTGTTAAAGCCTCTTTAATTTTGTCTTCTTGAGTCTGGTTCATAATTCTTTATTCTAACACTATTGCCAAAACTGGTCAATTCTGCCAGAATAACAATAATGAAGCTTGTTAAGACAATAATTAAATTAGCTGTTTTTTGTTTAGTTATAGTCATTCTGGGAACAGTGGCTGTTTTTGCTTACTTTGCTAAAGACCTGCCTGACCCGACCAAAATCAGCCAACGTCAGATAGTTGAATCAACTAAAATTTACGACCGGACTGGCAAAATAATTCTTTATGATATCCACGGCGAAGAAAAAAGAACCATTGTCTCTTTTGAGGAAATTCCTTTTTTTATTAAAAAGGCAACTATAGTTATTGAAGATGATAATTTTTATCACCATTTTGGCCTGGACTGGCGCGGTATTCTGCGAGCCGCTTTGGCTAATCTAAGAGGTCAAAAAATCGCCCAGGGTGGTTCAACCATCACTCAACAATTTATCAAAAATGCCTATTTGGGCGGTCCCCAATCAGCTAGAACTTTTACTCGCAAGATTAAAGAAGCTATTTTGGCTTTGGTCTTAGAAAGGAAATATTCCAAAGATGAAATTTTGGGCTTTTATCTTAATCAAGTGCCTTATGGTTCTAATGCTTATGGCATTGAAGCAGCCAGTCAAACCTTTTTTAACAAACCAGTTCAAGAGCTAAATTTAGCCGAATCAGCTCTTTTAGCGGCTTTACCTAAAGCGCCAAGTTATTACTCGCCTTACGGCTTCCACCCAGAAGAACTTAAAGCCAGGCAAAAGTATATTTTAAACAGAATGGTCAGATTCGGCTACATTACCGAAGAACAAGCTGAACAAGCCGAAGGAGAAAAATTAGAATACGCTTCTCAGGTTGATCTGAAGGCCCATCATTTTGTCACTATGGTTAATGAATATTTAGAGGAAAAATACAGTCAAAATTATAGAGATATTAATATGGCTGGTTTGAAAATATATACCACCTTAGACTGGGATCTCCAGCAAATTGCCGAAGAAGTAGTCAGTCAAGGAGTAGAACAGAATAAAAAGAAATACCAAGCTAATAATGCTGCTTTGGTAGCTATTGATCCGAAAACTGGCCATTTACTGGCTTTGGTTGGTTCAAAAAAATACGAAGAGGAACAGTTTAATGTAGCGACCAGCCCCCATCGACAACCCGGTTCCTCTTTTAAACCCTTTGCTTACGCCACTGCTTTTAAAAAAGGGTTTAGTCCGGAAACTATTTTATTTGACTTACCAACCAGTTTTGGTAAATTTGGACCAGCTGGCCAGGAAGAAGAATATTCGCCTAATAATTATGACTTGAAATTTCGCGGCCCAGTAACCATGAGACAGGCCTTAGCTCAATCAATTAACCTACCTTCAGTTAAAACCCTTTATTTAGCTGGCGTCCATGAAACAATTAACTTAGCTCAGGATATGGGTATTACTACCCTCAAAGACCGCAGCCGATACAGTTTATCCCTGGTTTTGGGCGGCGGTGAAGTTAAACTTTTGGATGAAACAGCCGCTTATGGCGTTTTTGCTGCCGAAGGAATCAAACATCCCTTAAATTTCATTCTTAAGATTGAAGATGCCCAGGGCAATACTTTAGAAGAATATCAAAATAAAGAAATTCAGGTCCTAGACCAACAAACGGCTCGCCAAATTAATGATATTCTTTCTGACGAAGATGCCCGGGCGCCGATGTTTGGTTTTCATTCAAAGCTTTATTTACCTACTCGGCCAGTAGCGGCTAAAACCGGCACCACCCAAGATTACAGTGACGGCTGGACAGTTGGTTATACTCCCAGCTTGGTAGTTGGTGTTTGGGCTGGTAATAATGACTATACTCAAAAAATGAAATTAGGAGCGGCTGGTCTTTATGTGGCTGCCCCGATTTGGAATAATTTTATGACCAAGGCCTACGAATCTATTCTGCCCGAAGAAGTAGAAAATTTCAGCCAACCAGAGCCAACAGCCACCAGCAGCCAGCCGATGATTAACGGCCAACTTGCCTATCAGAGAAAAGTTAAATTAGATAAAATTTCCGGCAAGTTAGCCACTGATCTAACACCGCCTGACTTAATTGAAGAAAAAAAATATCAGGAAATCCATTCAATTCTTTATTATATTAATCAAGAAGACCCTCAATTTACTAACTGGGAAGCCCCGGTTTTAGAATGGGCCGGAGACCAACCCTCCCCACCAACTCAATATGATGATGTTCATACCTTAGGAAATCAACCGAAAATAAAAATCACCTCTCCCCAAAAAGGTGATTATATTACTCAATCCATTTTAACTATTAAAGCTCAAGTTGAAGCGCCTTTAAAGATTAAACAGCTTGATTTTTTCTTTAACAACCAATTAGTCGGCACTGATACTACCTATCCCTATTCAGTCACTTTTAATATTTATTCTTATTTAATTGATTCTACTTATCAAACCATTAAAGTGCGCGCCTATGACCAGGTTCTCAATCGTCAAGAAGATGAAATAACTGTTAAATTTTAATGGGCATAACTAAATAAGTGTAGCTTATGTCGCCAACTGGTCTGATAATCATTGGATTGGCGCTGGTATTTAATCCTAAAACAACTTTATCACTGAAAATATGATTTAAACCATCTAAAAGGTATTGGTAATTAAAAACTATCTCTATTTCTTTACCCTCTATTTTTGTTTCAATTTTAGATTTATTTTCTCCAATATCAACATCTTTAGCGGAAATCTCTATTAAAGATTTTTTAGGGTTAAGAGTGATTTTAATATCATTAATTTTCCCGCTAAATAAGCTAGCTATTTTAATATTATTAATTAATTCTTGACGGTTAATAATTGCCTGGGTTTGAAAATTATCGGGAATAATCTGTTGATAATCTGGGTATTGCCCCTCAATTAACCTAGAAATAATTTGTGTTTCTTCTAAGTCAAATAAAATCTGATTATTAGATAAAATTATTTCTACTTCTGTATCTTTTTCTCCTAAAATTCTAATTAATTCTTGGATAGTTCTTTGGGGAATAATAATAGATCGAGTTTTTAATTGTTGATTAGTTTTAATTTCAATATTTTTCTCAGCCAGACGGAAACTATCAGTAGCCGCTAGTTTAATTAAATTTTTATCAAATTTAATATAAATACCAGAAATTTCCGGTCGTGATTCAGAAAATGATACCATTTCTACTACTTGAGAAAAACTATTTTTAATATTATTTCCACTTATTTTTATTATTGGTTTATCATTAATTTTAGGGATAATAGGAAAATCTTCTGCAATTAATCCCTTAAGAGTGGCTTTAAATTTTTCACATTTTAATTCTAATTGTTGAGCTTTAGTTTTAAGCTCAATTTTTTTATTAGGTAGATTATCAACTAAACTACTAATTAATCTAGCTGGCACAGTAATACCTCCTTTTTGTTTAACCTTACCAATTATCCAACAATTAATTCCTATCTCTAAATTAGTTGAAGAAATTTTTAATTTATTATTTTCAGTAGATAAAAGGAGATTATTTAATATAGGTAAAGTTAAATTACGACCAATAATTCTTTCGGTTATATTTAAAGCTTGTTTTAATTTTTCTTGAAGACAAATTACCTGCATAATAATAATAATAATTAATTAATATATTTTTATTGTTATTATTAGTTTTTTGAAAAAAGGGGAAAAACTAATTTTATGAATTAGGAATTAAGAATTAGGGATTAAGAATATGTGGATTTTTAATTTAATAAACTGTATATAAATTCTTAATTCTATTTATATATTCTTTCCTTAATTAAATTTATTTCCTGTTGGAGTGATTGATTATTTTCAATTTCTTTATTAATTTTCTGACAAGCATACATTACTGTTGTGTGATCACGACCACCTAATTTTTCTCCAATATAAGGATAAGAACTATTTAATTCTTCTCTAACTAAATACATAGTTATTTGCCGAGGATAAACTAATTCTTTTTTTCTTGAACGATTAATTAAATCATTAATACTAATGTCATAAAATTCAGACACTATTTTAATAATGTTTTTTAGATTAGTTTTTTTCTTTGGCGTAGAAATAATTTTTGAAAGAATTTGGGAGGTTGTTTTAAGATTAAGGGCTGTTTCGTTTATTTGAGAAAAAGCGATTAAGCGATTAAGGGCTCCTTCTAACTCCCTAATATTTTTTTGGATATAAGTAGCAATATAGTTTAAAATTTCATCAGGAATTTTAATTTTTTTCTCCTTAAGTTTACTTTTAAGAATGGCTATTCTTGTTTCTAAATCAGGATAACTAATATCAGCAATCATTCCTCCTTCAAAACGAGAACGCAAACGTTCTTCTAGGGTAGAAATTGCCTTAGGTGGTTTATCTGAACTGATAATAATTTGTTTATTTTTTTGATAAAGGGCATTGAAGGTATGAAAAAACTCTTCTTGAGTTTTTTCCTTACCAGCAATAAAATGGATATCATCAATAATTAAAGTATCTATTTTTTGGTATTTTTTTTTAAAGCTATCCATTCCTTTTTTAGAGATAGCATCAACTAATTCGCTGGTATATTTTTCAGAGCTTAGGTATTGAATTTTTTTTGAAGGATTTTTTTTTATTAATTCATTGCCAATTGCTTGAAGAAGATGAGTTTTACCCAAGCCAACTCCTCCATAAATAAATAGAGGATTATAAATGTTGCCTGGGTGTTTAACTATTGCTCGACCAGCCGCTTGAGCTAATTCATTAAAAGAACCAATAATAAAATTTTCAAAATTATATTTAGGGTTTAAATTTGTTTCCTTATTAATGGAAAGTTCTTGAAATTTAAGTTGATCTTCAGAAAAAAGAAGAGGTATTTTTTTTCTATTAATAATTATTGGGGATGTTCCTCCTTCAATAATAAATTTAACTTCTTTAATGTCAGGAGAATTATTACGAAGAGTTTTTAGAATAATTTTATTATATTTATTTTCCAACCACTCTCTAGTAAAACCATTGGGTGCTCCAATAGTAACTACTCCTTCTTTTTTAGAATGAATTTTAGTGTTCTTAAACCAAGTAATAAAATTAGCTTTAGAGATATTTAATTCAATTTCCCCTAAAATATTTTGCCAAAGTTCTTTAAGGTTCATGATATTAGCATAGCATAACTAAAAAATAAATAAACTATTCTTTTTGTGAACAAAGTGTGGATGAGATGTGGACAAGATTGTTATTTGACTAGATAAATATGAAATGCTATTCTAATAACGATGTCTTTTACTTATAAGCCAAAAAAGAAAAAAAGAAAAAGAACTCATGGATTTCGAGAGAGAATGACTAGCCAATATGGTCGCCGAGTTTTATCTCAGCGAAGAAAAAAAAAGAGAAAGAAATTAACCGTCTAATATATTAGTGATAATATGCTGTCCAGGGAATATAAATTAAAAAAGGATAATGATTTTAAAAAGGTCTTTAAACAAGGAAGATATTATCAAGAAGATTTTATTAGAGTGAGAGTTCTTAAGAATGATTTAGAAGTAAATAGATTTGGTTTTATTATTGGCTTGAAAATATCTAAAAAATCAACTCAAAGGAATAAAATAAAACGGAAATTAGAAGAAATAATCAGATTAAATTTAAAGCAAATCAAATTTGGCTTTGATATGGTTATTCTAGTTAGTCCAGAGATAATAGAAAAAAATTATCAAGAAATAGAAAAAACTTTAATTAATTTATTTAAAAAAACTAAATTACTATGAATTTATTAATTACTGCCTTTAATGAAATTCTTTACCGCCCTATATTTAATGGGTTGGTTTTACTTTATAATATTATTCCTGGTCATGATTTAGGAATGGCTATTATTATTTTAACTGTTTTAATCCGCTTTCTCCTTTATCCTCTTTCCAAAAAAGCCATTCAATCACAAAAGGCTATGGCTAAATTACAGCCGGAAATAAAGGAAATCCGAAAAAAATATAAGAATAAAGAAGAACAAGCCAAGGCAATGATGGATTTATATAAGAAGTATAAAATTAACCCTTTGTCTGGTTGTTTACCTATTCTAATTCAGTTTCCTATTTTAATTGCCCTTTACCGTGTTTTTTTTACTGGCTTAGATCCTCAGAAATTAGATGGTCTTTATAATTTTATTGCCAGACCAGATTCACTTAACCCTATATTTATAGGGATAATAGACCTTTCTCAAAAAAGTATCATCCTGGCTATCTTGGCTGGATTCTTTATGTTTATTCAATCTAAAATGATAATGCCTAAAAAAATAATTGGACAAGGAGGAGGTTTAAAAATAGGTGGTTTAGATTTTTCTTCCTTAATGAGTCAGCAAATGACTTATTTTATGCCTTTAATAACTATTTTTATTGCTTGGAGCTTACCAGCTGCTCTGCCTCTTTATTGGGTAGTTATAACTTTATTTGGTATTATTCAGCAATACTTTACAAAAATGGAAGTAAAAAGCGAAAAATATGGATAATTTAGAAATCATCAAACAAATAATTACAGATTTATTAAATAAGATAAGTTTTGATGCTAAAGTAAAGATTGATGCTTCTGATCAAAATAATATTGTCGTCAATATTCAAACTGAACAGGGTGGATTTTTAATTGGTCAAGCTGGAGGTAATTTAAATGCTTTACAGCATATTGCCAGGATTTTGGTTAATAAAAAAAATGGCCAACCAATTCAATTTATTTTAGATGTTAATGATTACCGCCAGCACCGTCTTGAACTTTTAAAAGAGTTAGCTCAAAATATGGCTAAGCAGGCTTTATCAAAGAAAGTTTCACTTATTTTACATCCAATGTCAGCCTATGAAAGAAGAATTATTCACCTATCCTTAGCTGATAATCCAGAGATAAACACCGAGAGCACTGGCGATGATCCAAAAAGGAGAATAGTCATTAAGCCAGTAGAGGATACTAAATAGATGCTTAGTAAAAAAATAGCTTATAATACCATTATCTCGACTGGGGCTAGGATCATTGGACTAGCCCTTTCTTTAATTGTAATTGGTTTCATTACTCGTTATTTAGGGCAAGTTGGTTTTGGTTATTATGTAATTATTTTAGCTTTTTTATATTTTTTTACGGTTTTAGCTGATTTGGGCCTTTATTCTATTTGTGTCCGAGAGATTTCTCGGCCAGGGGCTGATGAAAAGAAAATAGCCAGCAATGCTTTTACTTTAAGATTTATGGCCGGTTTATTTGTTTTCGCTTTAGCTCCTTTAATTGCTTATTTCTTCCCCTATCCCGGACAGATTAAATGGGGTATTTTGATTGGGGCGATTGGTTTTTGGTTATTATCTAATAGTCAGGTCTTAATGGGAGTTTTCCAAAAATATTTAAGAATGGATAAAGTGGCTCTGGCGGAATTTTTAGGACGATTTATCCAATTAGCCTTAGTCGTCTTTTTTATTTGGCAAAAATTTAACTTTTTATTTATTGTTGGCGCTTTGGTTGGCGGGGCTTTAGTTAATTTTCTTTTAGTTTTTTTCTTTAGCCAAAGATATATTCCTGTCTCTTTCCAATTTGATTTTTCTTTTTGGCGCTCCTTACTAAAAAAATCTTTACCTCTGGCTCTGGCTATTATTTTTACAATGATTTATTTCAAAATGGATACAATTATGCTTTCTTTAATGAAAAGCCCAGCCGAGGTTGGTATTTATGGTTTGGCTTATAAAATTTTAGAAAGTTTACTTTTTTTCCCAGCCATGTTCGTTGGTTTAATTATGCCCTTAATGTCTAAATATGCTTTTTCAGCCAGAGAAAAATTTAAAAAAATTACTCAGAAGACCTTAGATATTCTACTAATTTTTATTATCCCCTTGCTTATCGGCACGGTTTTTCTTTCTCCTCAAATAATTACTCTAATTGCCGGCCAAGATTTTATTTTATCAGCTAATGTCTTAAATATTTTAATTATCGCCGTGGGAATTATTTTCTTGGGAGTTCTTTTCTCTAATATGATTATTTCCTTAGAAAAACAGAAAAGCTTAACTTATATTTATGGCCTTGGGGCGGCTATTAATTTAGCGGCTAACTTTGTCTTTATTCCCAAATATTCCTATTACGGAGCGGCCGGAACAACGGTTCTAACTGAATTAATTGTCACTGCCTTGATGGTGGTTGTTCTTTATCGAGCTTTAAAGGGCTTTCTTTCCTTTGATTTGCTGATTAGATATATTTTAGCTGGTTTAGTTATGGCTGGCCTGCTTTACTTTTTAGCTGGCTGGAATTTATTTATTCTAATCATTTTAGCCGGTTTAGTTTATTTTGGCTTTCTTTGGTTAATCGGCGGCTTAAAGAATTATAATTATGTTTAATTGGCTGCTTATTTTAGTTGCCTATTTGCCTTTCCAGATTGCCTTAAATCCCGGGGCTGGTTTTGATTTGGC
>CAZMCO010000011.1:9814-18585 GCA_964565215.1 uncultured Candidatus Saccharibacteria bacterium
AAATTTGGATATTCGATATTAGTTATTTAAAAAACCTACAGGCGATTGGTCTATTTCTTTTTTTAATTTTAGCTGGTTTTTCCTTGATAAAAGCAGAGAATGTTTTTTGGGGACTAAGGAAAATAATTTTTTTCTTATCTATTTTTCCTCTTTATTTTTTAGTTATTGGCTTAGTTAATAATTGGCTTAAGATAAGAAAAATTATTTTAGTTTTAATTAGTAGTAGTATTTTAATAGCTTTAATCGGCTTAATCCAATTCTTGGCTCCTTTTATTTTTGGCCTAAATAAAGTTTATGAATTTTGGACTTGGCAGATTATTCCTATCTTCTCTGGCCTTAATTTTGGCGCTTTAATTATGGCTTATCCCAGCTGGCTGGTTAATGTGAATGGCCATACTATTTTAAGGGCTTTTTCTTTTTTTTCCGATCCCCATATGCTTTCTTTTTATTTAGGTCTGATCTTGCCATTAGCTATTGCCTTATCTCTAAAAATATCTAAAAAGATTCCATTGTTTATTATTTGTTGTTTATTATTCGTTGTCTTATTATTGACTTTTACCCGAGGAGCTTATCTATCTGTTATAGTTACTTTTTTAGTCCTAGCTGGCCTGTTTTGGAGGTACTTAAGGGCCAAGAAGATAGCTTGGCTTCTTTGTTTATCCCTCCTAATTTTTATTATTCCCAATACTCCCATTTCAGATAGATTTTATTCATCTTTTAGCTTAGAAGAAGGTTCAAATATTGGCCGTTTAGAAATGTGGCAGCAGGCTGGTCAAGTCGGCTGGCAACATCCTTGGCAAGGAGTTGGTCTGGGTAATTATTCTTTACTTGTTGATTCAGGTCTAGGATACCGAAATCCAATTACGGCCCATAATCTTTATTTAGATATTTTTTCAGAAATGGGTATTTTGAACTTGCTTGTTTGGCTAATTTTGATTTTAGGAGCTATCTGGCAATTATTTTGGCAGATGAGAAGGTCTGATCTTGAACAAAAATATCTCTATCTTGGTTTAATCGGCTCTTTAGTTTATTTTTCCATTCACAGTTTTTTTGAAACAGCTATTTATCATCCTTCTATTTTAGCTCTCTTAATGATTATTTTAGGCTTGTCTACAATTTTATGTTCCAAAAGATTATCCATTTTAGCATCTGTTTAATAATTTTATCTTTGCCTCTTTATCTGGTTCGTTTTAGAATTGGTTGGCTTCCAACCAATCTTTTGGAATTGATGATTGGTGGATTATTTATTGTTTGGTTAGGGCAACTAAAAAATATTAGACGCTTAGCGTCTAACATTTTTTATCCTGTTTTTTTGATTTTTCTTGGTATTACTATCTCTACTTTGTTTTCCGTTGATTTACAAACCAGCGCTGGTATTTGGAAGGGCTGGTTTATTGTCCCTTTACTTTTTTTTATAGTTGTTGTTAATGAAATCAAAAACAAGAAGCAAGTTAAAGATATTCTCATAGCTTTATTTTTATCAGGGGCCGGGGTAGCTTTAATGGCTCTTTGGTATTGGTTGAGTAATAACTTAACCTATGATGGTCGTTTACGGGCTTTTTATCTTTCTCCTAATCATTTAGCTATGTATTTGTCCCCTATTTTAATTTTGTCTTTTTATTTGTATGGCTGCTTAAAAAAAGATATTTATAAAATTCTCTTGTTCATTGTTCATTGTTCATTGTTCATTGTTATTTATTTAACCTATTCTTATGGCGCTTGGTTAGGAATACTGGCTGCTTTGGTTTTTATTTTAATTATTAAAAAGAATAAAAAAATGGCCTTAGTTTTCTTTTTGATGGCTATTTTAGTCCTTTTTTTACAGATGTCTTCTCCAAAGCTCCCAGCCCTAAAATCCCGATTGATTATCTGGCAAAGTGCTGGAGAGATAATAAAAGACCATCCTTTAATCGGGGTTGGTCCAGGTATGTTTCAGAAGTATTATTTAGATTACCAAGCCAAGTTTTCTCCTTATTTAGAATGGGCGGTTCCTCAACCGCATAACATTTTCTTGGCTTTCTGGCTGCAAACTGGCTTAATTGGTCTAATTGGTTTTATCTGGTTGTTAATGATTTTTTTTAAGAATAGCCCTCCTAAAAAATTATCAGCTATCCTTATGGCAACCATGATTTATATCTTAATTCACGGATTAGTTGATACCACTTATTGGAAAAATGATCTATCTGTAATTTTCTGGCTAATTATAGCTCTAAACTATAAAGCAGGTCGTCTTTCTTATTAATAAAAAGAAGATAATCTTCTAAGGGAGATAGAAATAATTCTTTGGCATCATAACTTGTTGTTTTTTCGCTTTCTGGAATAAAGATTTGGATTTTTTCTTGAGTATCTAAATTAATTATCCAAAAACTGTCAGCAAAAGAAACCAGCCCTTTATAATAATCATCTGGCAAGGTAGTTGAATTAGAAATAGTTTTAGGAACAGCGCAGAAAAGAGTTCTATTATCCTGGCTCCAAACACACTTTTCTGGCAAAGTAACAAAGTTTAATTCACCAATAGTTGACTTGGCTAAGTCAGCTATTTTTAATTTTAGATTCTTCCCTTGGTTGTCAGTTTCTGAAAAAAGCAGTTTATCTCCTAGAGGCGACCAAAGAGCAGTTAATCCATAGGTCTCGCTGATAATTTTTTGAAAGTCGCCGGTCATTGAATTTATTGTATAAACAACGCCCTGGGCTAGGCCGCTTGATTTGGTCCTGATAGCCAGTTGGCCTGAGCCAAGCCATTCAACAATTAAGTTTTTCATTCGAGTGGTCAGAATATTTGTCCATTGGGAGCCATCGGGATTAGCCAGGCCAATATTATTATCTTCCGTCTGGGGATCATAATATTGATAAGCGATTTTATCTTCAATTGGCGACCAAGTTATCCAGCGGATATTTTTATCTAAAGAAACAGAAATACCAGTATTATAGTCATAGAGATATTTTTTCAATAAACCATCTTCTTCAAGAATAGCAATGATTTTATCTTTATTTGGTGACCAGAGAACTTTTAGGAGATTAAGAAGGGCATTAGAAGAAATTTTAGTTGATTGAGAACCGTCAAAACTGGATTCAAGGACATTGCCGTTGCTTTTCAAATAATATTTGACTTTTTGGCCATCAATAACTGGACTTAAAACCGCTTTTTGGGAAATTGCCTTAATTGGGCCAGTTGAGGTAATGGTTGGGGCGGTTGTAGCTGGAGCACTGATTGGTTGACTTGGCTCTTTCTCTTTAATAAAGAAATTATAGGCGAGCAAAGCACCTACCACAAATAGGAGTAGAATGATTAAAATGATAAGGATTTTTTTAAGAGACATAGATTATTCGTTTGATGATTAAATTTATTCTGGCAATATCAATTGCAAATTAACCAAATCAGGATTAATCGTGTTTAAAATCAAATAAGCTGCCAAAGCTAAAATTAAACCAGAAATAGCTCCCCAAATCCATTTTTTAGCTTCGTCTTTTGAAGTAATTGTTCCAGAAAGCATATACATAAAGCCGCCGTAAACCAAGCCTCCTAAAGCGGCGATGCCAACCAGGCCTAAGCCAAAAAGATAGATATAACGGATGTACTCTGTTACAGTAACTTCGTCTCCGGCGGCTGCTCCTCCAGGTAGGGATACTTCTATCTCATAAGCCGCCAAAGCAAAATGAGCAATAAATAGCGAACAAGGAATAATTAATAATAAAAGTATAAAAAAGATTTTCTTCATGGATTTAGAGTTATCTCAACCGTAGTTTGAGCTCTTTGGAGGGGGTTATTTTTATTCTTCACCCAAACTGCTAAATCTTGTTTAATGGATTGAGCTATTTGGCCAACTTTTAAAATAAAGACATTTGGTTTATCAGAACTGATTTGAGAAGCTGCTTTTCCAGCTAAACTCCAATCATAATTTAACTCATTTATGTCTCTGATATTAAAGAAATATGGTTGAGCCGTAAATTTTACTTCCTGATTAGCTGAAATTTGATATTTTTTAGCCTCTAAAACAATCTCTGGTTGGCAAGCTTTCAAAGAAAGATAGGCTGATGACCCTATAAGAGTCCCGGCTGTATTTTTAATTTCTACTTTAATTAAACGTTTTTGAGTAGTTCTCTCTCCAATATTGAACTTAAAAGCTTGTTTTCCTTGCCCAGAATCCGCTTTCTGAATAATATCATCAAGGAACCAATTATAAACTAATTCTTGAGAATTAATTTCCGGAGAATCAATATTAGCTATTACTTCTATGATGCTTCCCCGGCTGGGCAGGGCTTTGCCCGGGTAATTAAGAGGAACATAGGTATCAGTTGACCAGGTTAAAGTAACTCCGATTTCTGGGGCTTGGCTTTGGACTGGAGAGAATAGCAATAAACAAATGATAAGGATCAGTAACGGAATACAACTGGTTAAGCTTTGTTTTTTGGTCATTTTGTTTTAGTTAACTTACCTAATGTTTTAGGCAAATATCCTTTTTGTTCTGCATAAATGCTGACAATAAAAATTGTCCAAGTTGGCGAAAGGTCGCCTAAGCCGGGAATTAACTCAATTAAGAATGTTCCACCAAATCTAGCGCTGGGAAATTTATGAAGTCGGATTAAACACCAAAGACCGAGAATACCAGCCGTGACTAAGTCAATTGAACGAAAGAGTAATAAATCTAAACCTAGATAGTCACAGAGATCATTAATAACTGCTACTAGACCAATAAACATAAATTCAGCAGCGGTAATTTCATTAGTAGGTTGAACCAATTTTGGCTTTTTTTTTATCCTTTTTTGGTCTTTGGCTCTATCTTGATTAAGTTGTGCTGAATAATCAGGCATATTTTTAATAAGCACTATCTTTTATTTCTTTTTCTTCAGGCATAGGTTCAGCAATTGGTTTAGGTTGTGGGGCGGGCTTAGCAGCAGTTTTAGTGGTCGGTTCAGGAACAGATTTACTTTCAGTTTTTCCCTCTTCTTCTTCAGCTAATTCCTTTTTAGCTTGTTCTATTTCCATTAACTGGGCTGGGTCAGAAGTAATAATTTGGTCTTCCGTATAAGAGGCGACTACCTGAATAGCGACGTGCTTTAAGCCAGCAAAAAAGATACCCTCGCCAACGCTGGACGCTAAAAGATGATTCTTTTCTTGTTCAGTTAGATGGAAGGTTTCTTTAACTACTTCAATGGTGGCTGGCGACTGCTTTAATAAAAGCTGTAAAGAAGAATTAGTCACAATTGCTTTGCCATATTTGGATTTCATAAAATCAGCTACATCCTGAGTAATTGTCGTCAGTCCTAAATAATATTTGCGGCATCTTTTAGCAATGCCAAAAAGGAAAGAGGCGGCATCTTCGTGCTGCATCATCCACCAGGCCTCATCAACCAGTAATGTTCTCCTTTTTTGTGATGAACGAACAATATTCCAGATATAGCGGAGGATAATATACATAGCTAGGGGCCTTAACTCATCTTCCATATCTCGGATGCTGAAAGCAACTAATTTTTGTCTTAGTTCAACATTGGTTGCTTGGTTAAAAAACCCAGCATAACTACCACTAACATATTTTTCCAAACGAACGGCTAAATTTTCGCCGCCAGTCATTCCTTTCAAGATAGTATAAAGGTCCTGCATTAGAGGCGGGCTAATTTTAGTAAAATCAGCTTCTGGAGTAATATCGCGAGCCGCATATGTTTGAGTTAAGGCTTTATCCATTATAGCATCCTCTTCTGGACTTAAGCCACCGAGCATTATTTTTAAAAGGCCGACTAAGTTAATAATATTACTTCTCAAAAGATCAGCTTGTTTGTCATCTGGTCCGGGGATTGGTAGGTCAAACGGATTAAGATTATTATTAGAGGTAAGCGATATGTCTATAAATGATCCGCCAACTGTTTCAGTTAAATATTTATATTCTTTTTCTGGGTCGATAATAATCACTTCAGTATCCTGCATCAAAGAACGCAAAACCTCCAATTTCGTGAAATAACTTTTTCCGGATCCGCTCTTAGCAAAGACAACCATATTTCCATTTTCCAAGCTAAAGCGGTCAAATAAAATTAGGGAGTTGTTGTGAGTGTTGATACCATAAAGAACACCTTTATTGCTAGTTAAATCAGAAGAGATAAAAGGAAAAGAAGAAGAAAGAGGGGCTGTATTTAAGCTATTATGAATAAGTAATTTATCTTCTCCCAGGGGAAAGGTAGAAATAAGGCCTTGTTCTTGCTGAAAAACAGTTGGTTTAGCATGAATGCTTCGATTTTCTAAGATAGCTCTGATTTCATTTTCAATTTCATCTAATTTTTTTAATGAATCAGAAAAAAAAGTGATATAAAGACCGAATTTGAAAAGGCGTTCAGCCCCTTGCTGGAGCTTGTCGCGCAAATCTTCTATATTTTTAAGAGCTGTTTCTAAAACCGGATCGCGAACTCTGCCTTTTTCTGCTTGGAGAGACATTTGCGATTGGATTTGAGCTGTTTTTTTAGTTAAGTTTTTCAAAACCACCTTTGTTTCCAGTGGGTGAATAAATAAGGAAACATTCATTTCTTGGTCAAAAGTAATTATTGGTGAGAGCCAGCCAGTGTTCAAAATAGCCGGGTAAGTAAAAATAAAAATGGTTCGGCCGTATTTTTCACCAAGCTGTAAATAGCTAGAATTGATTTTTAGACCAGCTGGAGCAATCATATCAATCAAGCTGGTTTCTTGGTCTGTTTTAAGAGTTTCTTCTTTTTTTGTTTTTTTGAATAAAGGCATATTACTCCAATTTTAATTCTTTGGCTTTAGTAAGTTCTGGCTCTTCTTTGGCGCTAGGATTGTATAATTTGTAGAAAAGCTCAACTAATTCTTCGGTTTTTAAGGGGACAGCTTTAAGGCTAGCTCCTCGAAGACCAGTGATAACAAACTCTACTCTCTGCCAAAGGTTGTTTTTTAATTCTTGAAATGCTTCTTGTTCTTTAGGAGTTGATTGTTTTTTCTTGCTGCCAAAAAATTTATTGAAAAACCCTCCCTTTTTAGTAATTGACGGACTATAAGGAATGACCAAATAAAAGGATTCAGCCATAATATTAGTAGTTTCGGTCAATCCTTTGATAAAATCAACATATTCCGAGGTTTGGACTTTTAATAGTTCATTTTCTTGCTTGATTTGATATTGTTTTAGTGTTTCTAAATAAGGATTGATATCAAATTTCCGTGAAGCAATCATAATCTGAATAGGAAAATCAAGAGAATTAAGAAAATCCTGATAGCGATAGACAATAGCGTCTTGCTCTTCGTTTGATTTAAGGGCAAAGTTTAAACTATTGGACATTAGAATAGCCCGTAAGCCGCCGCTTTTAAGAACAACCACATCATCTTTAATTTCTTTAATGGCTATATGTTTTTGGATAGAAGCGCTGGTTTGTTTTTGAAGCATTATTTTTTCTTCCACAAATACAACCTTGGTTTTCTCAAATATTTAAGCAAGGAAGCTAAAAAAGAGATAAATGGCCGTCCATTGACTTTGTAAAAAGCTAAAGCGCCACAAAGAATGCCAATGGGGATAGCCACAATGATAAAGGCGCTTAATTTGAGAAAAAACCAAAGCATAAAAAGTAAGCCGATTCCTCCGCCTAAATAAAGAGCTTGTTTTAAGGTGAGAGGACCGATTATTTTGTCTTCTACTTCAATAAATTGAGGAATGTTGAACTGCATTTATTCCTCTCCTTTTAAGTCAACAACATTGCCATTAAGCCGTGGCTCGCTTCCTTCACTCTTTTCCCTGGGCCATTCTGATACCTGGTGGATTTGCTTTAAGCTTTCTTTGGCTGGCAATAATATTGCCTGATTAATATCGCGAGCCAGCTGACGGGCTGGCTCTTCGGCTAAATTACATTTTTTCTGAAGCGTCTTAACGAAATCAACAATATTGGTCTCACCCAATAAAATCATGCCCACTATATAAGAAGCCCACCAAAGTTGGTCTTTGTTTAAATTATTTTTTTGCCCAATGGCTCTTATCTTGTCAGCTGTCTCTACAGCAAACATTATCTGGCGGATGTCTTGAGGAAGCTGAAAATACTTAAGATACCTTTGTTTAATTAAAGGATCAAGAATGCCTTCTAATTTTTTTATTTGAACTGGAAAAGGCATAATTTATTTAAGCAGCTGTAAATGGCGCTTCTTTCTCGGCTCGAGGTTTTGGTTCTCCAAAAACAGCTTTACCCGCATCGCTATTAAGATATGTTTCAACATCTTGACGGAAGGGTCCTCGTCCGGGATCGTCAATAATCTTTTGTTTTATTTCAACAGCCACACTGGGATTAACTTCATTCATTTTTGACAAATGAGAGCTTTTCCATTGACCGTTTGGATTAGTTAATTGATTTCGAATTGCTTTTTTAACTTCTTCACCTACTTTACCTGTTAGGGCCTCTGTTTGGAGTTTTTCCATGTCAGCTGGTTTAATCTTAGAAACTGTTTCTTCTATATCTTGGCCGACTAAAGGCGCCAAATCCGGCCTGGCCTTAAGGACGCTTTTCTGTTGTTCATATCTTTTAGTCAATTGAGTTGCTTTTTTAATCTCTTCTTCTGTAAAGCCGAGCTTATCATCAGCTTTGAAGTCGCCGCGGTCAGCTAAGATTTTAGCAATAGCTGCTTTGTTGCGAGGATTAACCGCTTTGTATTCAGATTTAAGATTATCACTAGTCCGGCCGCTATATTTTTTCTCTACTTCAGCCATAGCTGTTCTTTCTTTTTCAGTGAAAGCCCGGAAAGGTCTAACTGCTTGCCTCAAACCGGGCGTTCGACCAACCCATGTTTTTTG
>CAZMCO010000012.1:0-17507 GCA_964565215.1 uncultured Candidatus Saccharibacteria bacterium
GTTCCTTCAGTATGCATTCTGGTCACGCCCTTGCCCCGGGAAAACTTTTCAAAAAGAGTCACCTGTTCTTCAGAAGAAATACCAATGCCAGTATCTTGAATACTAAAAACAACTTTATTTTTCTCTGTTTTGAGAGAGACAGTTGCCCCGCCTTTTTTAGTATAATGAAGAGCATTATCAATCAAATTCTGAATAACCTGTCTAATTTTTAAGGGATCAGCTTTAACTTTAGGTAATAGTTTTTTCGACTTAACATATTTTAAATAAATTCCTTTTTTGGCAACCAGCTGACTAAACTCTTTAACTATGCTTTCAGTTAAATTATCTAAGGCCAGAGGTTGTAAATCAAATTCCAAACGACCTGATTCAATCCGGGAGACAGTTAGCAAATCCTCAACTAATTTAATCAATCGTTCATTGCTTAAATAGACTTTCTCTAAATGTTCTTTCTGCTTTTGATTGGTCTCTCCCCAAGTGCCTTCCAAAATCATAGAAATATATCCCTTGATAATGCTTAAAGGCGTTCTTAATTGATGAGAGGCCAGAGAAATAAATTCTGATTTGGCTTTATCCAACTGCTCCAGCCGGATATTGGCATCTCTTAAACTCTGGGTCTGGCGATTAACCTCTTTCTGAAGCGTTTTGGAGAAATCTTTCATTTCTTCATAAAGCCGAGCGTTCTCAATAGCAATGGCCGCTTGGCTGGCAATCGCTTCCAGGGTCTTGATATCTTCATTAGTGAACATATCGCCTGACTTTTTGGCTTCTAATAAAAATAAGCCGACTAATTTTTCTTTAAGCAGCAAAGGAACCACTAAAGCCGCCTTAAGTTTTTCTAATTCTTTTATCAGAAGAAAGCTGTTATCAAATTTCGCTTTTTCGGCATGTTTCCTCTTTAATTCTTCTAAAACCAAAACCTCTTTTTGTTTTTTAAAGTGAGTAACTATTTTTTCCAAAGATTTTATATCCCCCAAAACCATCACCTCCATCTTAGCTATTCTCAAAGCCCGGCTAATTTGTTTTTCTAAAGTACTAATAACTATATCCAAATCCAAAGTTCTCGATAGAACATCAGAAATATCAGCCATTAATTCTTGGGGTCGGTATTCTCCTTTGAATAAAAAGGTATCAGTGGTTTTTCTTAACCAGTCATAAAGAGGCCTAAAGCCAATAGCGATTAAGAAAGCAACAATCAAACCAACAATAATCTGGGTTCTGAAAGTATAGACACCGCCAAAAACTACCCAACTCAACAAAAAAGCCGCCAAAGCATAGGCAGCGGTAATTGTAATAACCAACCCTGAAAAAACCGTACTCCTCTTCACCGCCACCCTGATATCCATCAACCGATATTTAAGAATGGCATAGGCTAGGATAATAGTGAAAATTAATCCCGAAGAAAAAGAAAAAGGATAAATACTAATTTTATAAGCTGGAGCATAAGCCGTAGAGCCAATCATAATAAGAACAAAAAATGCTAAAAAAACATATTTTGCCCTTGTTCTTTCTAGTCCCTTTAATACTTTACTTCTATAATACTGGTAGAAATTTCTAAGAGTTAGGATTAAAAAATAGAAAAAGTTTATTAGAAAAATATGATGAAATAATTTGGCTTGAGTATGAACTCCCCAGGTATATCTGAATAAATCGCTAACAAAATAATCTGTGCGAGACAATACAAGAAAAAGAAAAGAAAAAATGTAGCTTAAAATTAATAATTTCTTCTGACCTTTTCTCTTCGAGAAAATAATACTGAAGTGATACATTAAAGCAGGCACAAATACAACTCCCATATAGATAAATCTATCCCAAAAAATAGCCTGTGCGTCAGTTCGGCTGATAAACATCATAAATGTCCCAAAAAGCCAAATACTAACTGCTATAGCAATCAGAGCAAAAATAATATTTAATTTTGATTTCCTGTTCCGAGAATATACAAAACTCCCCAAACTAAAGACAAAGATAGTGCTAATTAAGGGGAGTATATTGACGAAATTCGTATTCATATTCCAAATCTCATTATACTATAAAAACAAAAATTAAAAAAGAAAAAGAGGGTTGTGTCTTTTTTTTACAACCCTCTATATATTATGCCTTCTAAATATTTATCCTCTGATTAAAGGATGTGAACTCTGCGTGCTTAAAGCCATATTGATTCCCGATTTGTCTGATTTTCTTTACGAAGTCAATATCAATTTTACCTACATGGTTAATGTGCCCATTAACCATTGTTTGTATCATCGTTTCTGCCATACATCCGAAAGTAGTATGAGATGGTAAACTCATCCACCAGAATTTAATATTTTCCGGTACCCGAGCATAAGCTCCATCGATTACTAAGACATCTGTTCGATTTTTGATAATTGACTGAGATACATTCCTTGGCTGAGAGACTTCGTAAACGACGGCTCCTTGCTTAAGATGCTCATCTTTGATTAAGGCTTCTGGCCAGCTGGTTGCTGTAACAATAATATCTGCTTCTTTTACTGTCTTGATGTTTGTAGATATGTTTACTTCCGAGTGGTTCTTAGAATATCTATCAATCGTTTCCTTAAGAGTCGTCAGTTTATTAGTTCTTCTCGCAATCAAAATCAATTTTCCAACCCTTAGAGCAAGGATACGCGAGAGTGCTTCACCGATAATTCCCGTAGCACCTACAATGGCTACTGTAGACTTAGAAAGTTTCATCTTCTTTTTCTCCACAATTTTGCCGATGCCCTCTAATGTTAGAGCCATTGCGTAAGAATCGCCATGAGTGATAGAAGCTGTCACTTCACCTCGATTAGCTATCCATTGACCAGCGCTAGTAACAGAAGCAGTCAAAGCGCCCAACCCAATTACCTCGCAATTTAGTTTGTTTTGGGCATAGAGAACCGCTTCTAATATTCTCTTTCTGACTAAAGAATTTTGACCGGTGCTCATCATTTGATTGCCAGTCAGCCATATCACCAAAATATAGCCTTCTGTTTTGCTATCTACCAGGAATCTCGACCGAACCATAAATCCCCATCGTCCTCTTAATCTCCAGAATAGCCATAAAATAGGACGCCACAGGATTTTAGTAACGATAAAATGAGGAATAGGTAAAGTATAAGCAATATCTTTGATTTCCCGCAAATGTACTATGAACGCAAACTTTTTCATCTCTCTCACCTCTCTTTCTAAAATTATTTATTTGTTAAAGAACTATCGGTTCTTAAAAACTATTTCTGTTTCTTTTGATAGTGTCGGCCAATCAGCCAAATCAACAAAGTTAGCAATATCGGTATTGCCACGATAACAATAATTAAAATAATTTTGTTATCCATATTTTTAATCGTAAATCTTTATAAAACCTCTGTCAAGCCCTTCCCGACAAAACTTATCTACAGGAACAAAAACAAACAAAAACATCGCTTATTCAGGCGATATTTTGGTTTATGGTTTGTAAGACGATAATTGACAGAAAATAAAAAAGCGTTGGGGGTTGAATATTTTCAACTCCCCCAACGCTGGGCCAGGGACTTTTATGTTATTTCTTGGCACCCCTTAGTGATTCCATTGAAAATCATGCTTGCGAAAGGGATATCAACATCGGCCGCTGAAATGGGCATGTTAAACATTTCTCTCTTGCGGGCTTTAATCCCAATACTGGTAATGGTTGGCGTAGTAGTTGCTACGATAATCTGAATTTTCTGATGTGTTCCTGTTTTGCCAGTGATTATGCCCCCGTCTCCCTTCTTATTAAATGACTTCTTGGTAGTTTCAATTCCCATTTCTTTAGTAGTAGCTAAAGCTGCTTTCCAGACCTGGTCAAACTCTGCCTTGATTGTCCCTCGGTAATCTACACTTTTCATTGCCCCTTTAACATCAACAGCAGTTAAGGCAGCACTACCAGCTGTAAGTAATATGTCCATACCAGCGCAGCCAGATAGTAAAAAGACAGCCGAAATCAAAAACATAATTCCTTTCCTTCTCATTTTCTTTCTCCTTTAAGCTAAGGGTTAAAAGAACTAATAAGTCATTATTAACATAATAGCAAGACCTTGTCAAGTTTTTAACAACACGTTTAGATTGACTCTTGAGTAAAGATGGGTTATGGTTAGGTATATGAAGGAAATAGATGTTTTGCCATTGGAAATGAGGAAATTGGGCTTGACCGAAAAAGAAGTTCGGGTTTATTTAGCGGCTTTGGAATTGGGCTATACTTCAGTTCAAGAAATTGCCAAAAAAGCCCAGGTTAGCCGACCAACCGCTTATGAGATTATCAAGTCTTTAGAAAAGAAAGAATTGATTACTCAATCAAAAGAAAAAAGCCGAAGGTATTTTACGGCTCAATCACCAGATAATCTTTTGGGAATTTTAAAAAGGCAGAAAAAAGAATTAGAAGAAAAAGAAAGAGAATTTATCAGGATTATTGCTGATTTGCGAGCTAAATATTATTTAAGCGATAAAAAAGAAATAAAAGTTTATCAGGGAAAAAGCGGCTTGAAAATTTTACTTGATGACTTTTTAACTACTCACTCTAAGAAAATTTATGTTTTAGCCAAGGATAATAAAATTTGGCCAATTAGCCAAAGAAAAGCTGCTTACCAAAAAATTAAGAAAAGATTAGGCAAAATTGAGGTAAAAGAACTTATTAATAAAGTTGGTTTTAAGGAAACTGTTATTATTTACGATAAAGTTATTATTCTATCCCCTCAAAAAACTGGCCTCTTGATTGAAAATAAAACAGTGGTTAATTTAATTAAATCGCTTTTTTTATTTATAGTAGGGGTAGAGGGGATCGAACCCCCATCAATGGCTTAAAAGGCCACTGCTCTACCATTGAGCTATACCCCCGTTAAATTTAATCCTCTGTTTTTCTCTTGTGGCGCATCAGGACAATGGTCAGAATTGGCAAGGTTAGCCAGATAAATTGGGCTTCCAAGCCAATAAATACTTTCTTGACCAATGGACTAAAATCAGTTATTGCTTCAATTGGTAAAAAGGAAAGGATGACTACGGCCAAAAGACATATTTGGACAATACTTAAAATAAATAATTGCAGCCAAGAGGCATCGCCTCTTTTTTTAATTCTTAAGGTTGAACTCAAAACAGAACGAGGAATTAAAAAATAAAATAACAAAATCATCCCCAAGAAAACTAAAATTCTCAAAGAAGCCGAAGGACTTTGCTCAAGTCTCAACCAACCCAGAGAGCTAATTTTTGACCAAGGAAGGACATTAATAATAGTCAGAGAAAAATAACTGCCGATAAGTAAAATAACCATTCGGTTGCGGCCAAGAAAAAAACCATAAACAAGAACAGCCATTAAAAAAATCAGGATAATAAATAAGTCCCAGCCCGAAGCCGTGCCGATGTGAAAATTAGTTAGGAGTTCGCGAATAGCCATATTACTTAAGTGCCTCAATCAATCTTCTTTGCTGACGAGATAATTTCTTAGGTATTTTTAGTTGTATTTTAACAATTAGGTCACCTTGACCTCGTCCGTATAAGCGAGGCATCCCCTTGTCTTTTAATTTTATCATTTCTCCTGGTTGAATACCAGCTGGAATTTTTAATCTAACTTGGCCAGCTAAAGTAGGTATTTCTATTTTATCACCTAAAGCAGCTTGAGTGAAGTTGATATTTAAATCAAAGTAAAGATTATCTCCTTGACGCTGGAAATATTTATCAGGCCGCAGATGAATATTAACAAATAAGTCACCAGCTGGTCCGCCATAAGGAGCCGCTTCGCCTTGGCTGGTTAATTTTAAAACTTGTCCATTATCAATACCAGCTGGAATAGTTATTTTAATTTTTTCAGTTTCTTTAATCCGTCCCTGGCCATGACACTTTAGGCAAATCTTTTCTGGTATTTCTCCCCGACCATGGCATTGAGAACAGGGTCTCTGTTGAATAAAAATACCAAATAGACTGCCACTTCTTGTTTGTTCATAGCCACTTCCCTGACAAGTCGGACATTTCTTCAATGATTGACCGCCTTGACCATGACATTTGGGACAAATAACCATTTTCCGTAGTTCAACTTCTTTTTCAATACCCTGAAAAGCATCTTTCAAATCTATCTCCATATCCAAGACAATGTCCTGACCATATTGAGCGGCTGGTTTGCTTCTGGTTCTTTGACCAAAACCAAACATTTCTTCAAAAATCCGGCCAAAACCCAGGTCTTCAAAAATATCCCGGCCGCCGAAAACATCATAGAAAGAGTGAAAATCCTGCTGATTAAATCCTTGACCAAAAGGAGCTCCTTCAAATGCCTGACCAAATTGGTCATACTGAGCTTTTTTATCTTTATCAGAAAGAATCCGATAGGCCTGGCTGATTTCTTTAAATTTTTCTTCGTATTCTTTTTTTTTGCTTTGAGGAGCTCGGTCAGGATGATATTTGAGAGCTAATTTCCGATAGGCCTTTTTTATTTCTTGCTCTGAAGCCCCTCGAGGAACTCCTAATATTTCATAGTAATCTTTAGGCATAAAAATTTAAATTTCAATTACTTCTTTCAAGACAGCTTGTTCTTGTATCTTAATTGCCCCAAAAGAAACCAAGGCTTTGAAAATCAACCAACTTAGTAAGATAACTAACCACATGAAAAGATAGCCAATTGTTTTTAAGGCAAAAAAGACACCAACAGCTAAACCAAGCGGAAAGTACTGTTGATAGGGCTGACTATATTTATTAATTTCCTGATTAATTGTTTGATAAAGCATATCTTCCTGTTCTGTAATCAGTTCGCTTATTGGTTCAATAATTACATTAAATAGAGGACGAGGAATGGTAATTTGGCTTTGTCTTTGGAGAGCTAAAGGAGAAAAATAATAAGCCGTGGCCATAACTAAAGCCAAACCAGTTAAAATAAAAGGCAGGCCTTTTCTAAGAATTTTATCAAGCTGAATTTTGATTCTAACTTTTTTTTCCTTAATCGCCCTAAAAGAACCGAAAAGAAAAAGCAATAAGGCAATAAATAAAGCAGCTAAATATTCTAATTTAAAACCAAAGGAAAAGAAAAAACAAATTAAAATAATACTTAAAGTGGTTAATAAAATTGCCCTTGATTTAACTAATAACCAACTCAAACTTAAAAAAATCAGCAAAATTAAAAAGCCTAAACTTGGCCAAATCCAGCTGCCGCTTTCAAATAAAACACTTTTCAATCCAACCCAGGTAGCGGCCGCCACCAAAGTAGTTAAACCCAAAACAACTGATTGAGTAATCCGGTTATTCTTATTCATACACTTTTTACTTCTTTTCTTTTTTTACTTCTTCATACTCGCCTTCTGTGGATTTCTTTCCTTTTATCTCTGGTTCGGATTGCTCGGCTTTTTCTTCCTGGACTTTTTGGTATAATTGAGCGCCAATTTTTTGAACGACTTGAGATAATTCATCAATGGCTTTTTTGAGCGGCTCTATTTCATTGCTGTCTTTTAATTTCTTTAATTCAGCTAATTTATCTTCAACTTCTTTTTTATCTTCTGGTTTAATTTTATCTCCTGACTCTTTAAGGGCTTTTTCCGTAGAGAAAATTAAAGTATCAGCTTGATTGCGGGCCTCAATTAATTCCTTTTGTTGACGGTCTTCAGCTGCATGAGTTTCTGCTTCATTTCTCATTTTCTCAATTTCTTCCTTGGAAAGAGCTGAAGAATCGGTAATGGTAATTGACTGCTCTTTACTGGTTGCCTTATCCTTGGCCTTAACATTTAAAATGCCATTAGCGTCAATATCAAAAGAAACTTCAATTTGAGGGACGCCGCGAGGAGCTGGTGGAATGCCGTCTAAGATAAATCTACCTAAGGTCCGATTGTCAGCGACCATTGGTCTTTCACCTTGAAGAATATGAATATCAACGGCTGGCTGACTATCAGAAGCTGTAGAGAAAATCTGTGTTTTAGAAGTAGGAATAGTCGTATTTCGCTCAATTAAAGGAGTCATTACCCCGCCCAAGGTTTCAATGCCTAAAGTTAAAGGAGTAACATCTAATAAAAGGACTTCTTTAGTTTCGCCAGTCAGAATTCCCCCTTGAATAGCTGCTCCGACGGCCACGCATTCCATTGGGTCAACCCCTCTTTCAATTTTCTTGCCAACATAATCTTCAACGAATTTCTGAACCAGAGGCATTCTGGTTGGTCCGCCAACTAAAATAATTTTAGTTATTTCCTGGGGAGTTAATTTAGCGTCTTTAAAAGATTGCTCTATTGGCCCCCGACACTTCTCAACAATCGGATTAACTAATTCCTCTAACTTAGCCCGGGTAATTTTGATGACCAAGTGCTTAGGACCGGTTGAATCAGCGCTAAGGAAAGGCAAATTAATCTCTGTTTCTAAAGTGGAAGAAAGTTCAATTTTTGCTTTTTCAACTGCTTCTTTAAGGCGCTGTAAAGCAGTTTTATCCTGTTTTAAGTCAATTCTATTTTCTTTTTTAAATTCTTCAACAATGTAATTAACTAAGACCTCGTCCATATCAGTGCCGCCTAATTCGGTATCACCAGAAGTTGATTTGACCTCAAAAACTCCTTCGCCAAAATCCATAATGGTAACATCTAAGGTACCGCCGCCAAAGTCAAAAACAAAGATTTTTTCTTCTTGGTCGGTCTTATCAATACCATAAGCTAAAGAAGCAGCCGTTGGTTCATTGATAATTCTTTCTACTTCCAAACCGGCAATTGCTCCAGCATCTTTGGTCGCTTGTCTTTGAGAGTCATTAAAATAAGCCGGCACCGTAATAACTGCCTTTTGAATTGGTTGGCCTAAAAAGGCCTCACTGTCTTTTTTGATTTTCTGCAGAAGAAAAGCCGAAAGCTGCTGCGGAGTATATTCTTTGCCAGTCAGATTATATTTCTCTTTAGTGCCCATTTTCCGCTTAAAGGCGGTAACGGTATTTTCCGGATTAGTTACGGCCTGACGACGAGCTGCCTCGCCAATTAAAAGATTACCCTCTTTGTCAAAAGCAACATAAGACGGAAAGGCCTTGCCGCCGCCAACTACCGTCCCTTCAGCTGAAGGAATCATTGTTGGCTTACCTGCTTCAACCACCGAAGCAGCTGAATTAGATGTCCCTAAATCAATACCAATTATTTTTGTCATAATTTTAAGCTTTGCTTATTTTATCTTAATAGGAATCTTTTTAGATTGAGGAATTGCTTTAGCCACTTTGGGAATAGTAATTTTAAGCATATTGCTGATACTTTCAGCTATTGCCTTATTACCCTTAACCTCCACTGGCAGTTTAATCACCCGGCGAAAACTTCCTTTTCTAATTTCCTTACGCAAATAATCCCTTTCCTTAATTTCTTTCTTTTCTTGACTCTTACCATGAATAGTCAGAATATTATCATCAATAGAAATCTCTACATCTTTAGGATTAACACTGGTTAAAGATATTTCTACATAAATGTTATCCTTATCCTGATAAATATCCACGGCTGGCTCTTCGGCCCGAAAAGTAGGCACAAAAGGAACCCATTCATCTTCCTCAAGTGAATCAGGAAAATGATGTGGTTTTTCTAATTCTTTAAATGGTTTCCATTGAATAGGCATAATATTGTTTCCTTTCTTATTTTGATACTTTGACCTTAGCTGGTCTTAGAACTTTATTATTTAATGTATATCCTTTTTGCACCTCTTTTATAATGGTTCCTTCTTCTTTGTCTAATTTTACTTGTTCTATCGCCTCATGTATTTCAGGATTAAACTTTTCGCCTATGGCTTTGATTTCTTTTAAGCCATAATTTTTAAAAATGGTTTCTATTTGTTCTTTGATTTGTTTTATCCCTTTATTTTCTCTGGCGCCAATTCTCAAACTATCCAAAACCGGTAATAATTCTTTAATAATATTTTCTTGACCATACTTTCCTATTTCCTCTAAGGCCTCTTCTTGTCTTCGCCGAAAGTTAATTAAATCAGCCCGAGCTCGTTGGGCTTGGGTCAAATATTCCCCCCTTTCTTTTTGGCACTCTTTTAATTTATTTTTGAGTTTTTGAGTTTGAGTATCAGATTCTTCAGGCTCTTCAGAAATGTAACTAATCTTTTTCTTCTTGAGCATTTTATTAATAGTTTATCACTTTTCAAAAAGTTGTCAAATAAAAGAACCATGTGCTAAAATAAAGACAGAAAGGAGAAAAATACTATGGAAACAATTACCGCCAATAATATCACCTGGATTGATGTCCAAAAACCAAAACAAAAAGATTTAGACGAACTTAAACAAAAATTTCATCTCCATCCTTTTATTGTCCAGCAGTTTCTACCGCCTATTCACCGGCCCAAAATAGAAGAATATCCCAATCAGCTTTTTATGGTTCTTCATTTTCCTGTCTTTAACCAAAGAGACAAACAAAATAAACCAGTTGAATTAGATTTTATCATTACCTCAACCACTTTAATTACCAGTCACGCTGATAAAATTCCTGATTTAGAAACGTTTTTTAATGACTGCCAATTGCAAGATTATCATCAAGCTCAATATTTCAAAAGTAGTGGTCATCTGCTCTTTGCTCTGCTTGATTGGTTAATTGATGCTTGTCTGCCTATGCTTGACCATGTTAGTGAAAAAATTGAAAAGATTGAGAGTCATGTTTTTCAAGGTAAAGAAAAAGAAATGCTTTCCAAAATATCTTTAGTTAAAAAGGACTTAATTGATTTTCGCCGGGCCATTAAGCCCCAAAGGTCAGTTCTGGAAATCTTAGAGAAGAAATGTCAGCGACTTTTTAGCCAAGAACTAAAATCATTAGCCCAAGAAGTAATTGGCTCTAATATTAGGGTCTGGAACGTCTTGGAAAATCATCGAGAACTGATCAATTCTATTGAACAGACCAATAATTCCCTGCTTTCTTATAAGTTAAGTGATATTATGAAATTCCTAACCGTTGTCTCTTTTATTACTTTCCCTTTAAGTGTCATTGTCGGCTTCTTTGGCATGAATGTTTTTGATAATATTCCGATTGTCCGGGAAAATCCGCTAACTTGGCTGGTTATTCTTGTTTTTATGTTTTTAGTCGCTGGTATAATGGTTATTTACTTTAAAAAGAAAAAATGGCTCTAAAACTTTATAACACCCTCTTTCGTCAAAAAGAAAGTTTCAAGCCGATTGAAGAAAATACGGTTTCTTTTTATCATTGCGGACCAACTGTTTATTGGACTCAGCATATTGGCAATATGCGCGGTATGTTTTGCGCCGATAGCGTCGTCCGAGTACTTAAATACTTAGATTATCAAGTAAAACACGTCCGTAATTATACTGACGTTGGACATTTAACCAGCGACCAAGATGAAGGCGAGGACAAAATAGAAAAAAGCGCCAGGCAGGAAAAACTTAGCCCCCAGCAAATAGCTGAAAAATATATAAAGATTTTTGAAGAAGATACTCAGGCTTTAAATCTTTTAGAACCGACCTTTAAACCAAGAGCTACTCAATGTATTCCTGAAATGATTACCATGATCCAAACCCTATTGGACAAAGGTTATGCTTATACTACTGATTCAGCTGTATATTTTGATGTTTCTAAGGCAAAAAAATATAGTCAACTGTCTGGCCAAAAATTAGAAGAAAAGCTTAAGGGAGCTGGCCAGGCCGAAGTATCTGATTTAAAAAAGAAAAATCCAGCTGACTTCGCTTTGTGGTTTTTTAAAACAGGTAAGCATAAAAAAGCTCTTCAATATTGGGATTCGCCTTTTGGTCAGGGTTTTCCTGGTTGGCATATTGAATGTTCAGTTATGGCTAATAAATACTTAGGTCAGACCATAGATATTCATATGGGCGGGGTGGAACATATTCCAATTCATCATACTAATGAAATAGCTCAAAGTGAATCAGCCACTGGAGTTAAATTTGCTAATTATTGGCTCCATAATGAGCATTTATTGGTTAATAACAAGAAAATGTCTAAATCAGCTGGAACCGCCTATAGTTTAAGTGAAATACAAGAAAAAGGATTTAATCCATTAGCTTTCCGCTATTTACTTTTACAAGCTCATTATCGTTCTAAACAAAATTTTACTTGGCCGGTCATGAAATCAGCTCAAAAGGGATTTAATAATCTAATTAATCAAATTAAAGATTTAGGCGATAAAATAGGTAAAATAAATAAAGAATATAAGAATAAATTTATTGAAAAAATAACTAATGATTTTAATCTGCCTCAAGGCTTGGTGGTCATGCAGGAATTATTAAAATCAGCTTTATCTAATCAGGATAAACTGGCCACTATCTTAAATTTTGATAAAGTTCTTGGTCTGAATCTGGATAAACTTAGAAAAGAGAAAATAACTATTCCCCAAGAAGTCAAAGAACTTGTTAAAAAGAGAGAAAAAGCCCGGCAAAATAAAAAATGGGCAGAAGCTGATAAATTAAGAAAACAAATAGAAAAAAAAGAATATCAGATAGAAGATACCGATAAAGGCCCAAAAATATCCCCAAAATGCTAACAGAATTTCCTCTTGCTTCGTTAAATTAGAATTTGTAAAATATAGGAGGCTAACCTCTTATTTATTATGTCTAAGAATAAACAAGAATTAGAGGGACGACTACCGCCCCAAAATATTGAGGCCGAACAATCGGTTCTCGGTTCTTTAATGCTGGATAAGGATGCGATTATCCGAGTAGCTGACGTTCTTAAATCAGATGATTTTTATCGAGGAATTCATACTAATATTTATCAAGTTATGCTTGAACTTTATGATAAGAATGAACCGATTGATTTATTGAGCTTGACTAATCGGCTGGAAGAAAAAAAACAACTGGAAGAAATTGGCGGAGCTAGTTATCTGACTAGTTTAGTTAACTTGGTCCCGACAGCCGCTCATGTTGTCCACTATGCTAAAATTGTTAAACATAAAAAAGTGCTTCGCGACTTAATTGAAACCTCTGATCAAATTACTCAATTAAGTTATCAAGAACCAGAAGATGTAGAAAATTTAGTTGATACAGCCGAGCAGAAAATCTTTAGTATTTCTCAACAATCAATTGGTCAAAAATTTCTCTTAGTTAAAGATACTTTAGAAGAGGCCTTTGAGAGAATTGATAAACTTCATAAAGGAGATGAAATTATTAGAGGAGTGCCGACTGGTTTTCCTGATTTAGATAATTATTTAGCTGGTTTACAAAAGTCAGACCTGGTTATTTTAGCTTCTCGTCCCAGTGTAGGTAAAACTTCATTGGCGCTTGATTTTGCTCGTCAGATTGCTGTTAAAGATAAAATACCAGTCGCTATCTTTAGTTTAGAAATGTCTAAAGAACAATTAGTTGACCGACTTATTTGTTCTCAAGCTGAAGTTGATTCTTGGCGAATGAGAACAGGTCGTTTATCCGGCGAAGGTCCGGACAATGATTTTCAAAGAATTCAACAGGCCTTAGATGATTTATCATCTGCCCCTATTTTTATTGATGACACTCCCTCGCCAACCGTAATGCAAATGCGGACGATGGCTCGCCGTCTACAAGCCGAGAATAATTTAGGTCTGGTTATTATTGACTATCTTCAAATGATTCAACCTCGTAATCCTAGTGATTCGCCAGTCCAACAAATGACAGAAGCCTCTCGTAATTTAAAAACCCTGGCTCGCGAGTTGAATATACCTGTTTTAGCTCTTTCCCAGCTTTCTCGAGCCGTCGAGAGCCGCTCACCAGCCATTCCTAAACTCTCTGACCTTCGCGACTCAGGAGCTATTGAGCAAGATGCGGATGTCGTCTTATTTATTTACCGGGAAGATAAAGATAAGCCAAATCCTGAACGAAAAAATATTGCTGATATAATTATCGCCAAGCATCGTAATGGACCGATTGGTAAAATAGAATTATTTTTTAATGAAAGCCAAGTTAGCTTTAAAACTTTAGAAAAATACCTTGGAGAATAACAATGTTCCCAGAATCCATTCAGAAACTTATTGACCAATTAAACAAGCTTCCTGACATTGGTCCTAGGGCAGCTACCCGGCTGGCTTTTTATTTAATTAATCAAGAGCAAAAGGATTTAGATGAATTATCTTCTCTAATTAAAGAGCTGAAAACAAAAATCCATCTCTGCTCTCAATGTTTTAATCTGACTAGTAAAGATAATCATCTTTGCTCTATTTGTCAGGACAAAAAAAGAAATAAAGAAACCATCTGCTTGGTAGAAAATGTTCTTAATATTATCCCCTTAGAAAAAACTAGACAATATCATGGTCTTTATCATGTTTTAGGCGGTTTAATTTCGCCGACTGATGGCCTTGGTCCGGAAAATCTGCGGATTAAAGAATTAATTGCCCGGATAAAAAAAAGCCAACCCTCAATAAAAGAAATAATTTTTGCCTTAAGTCCAACCACTGAAGGAGATACCACCTTTCTTTATATTGAACGGTTGCTAAAACCTTTAGGAATAAAAACAACCCGCTTAGGTCGCGGCTTATCTATGGGTAGTGATTTAGAATATATTGATGAAAATACTCTAACTAGTGCTCTTTTGGGAAGAAAGTAAAATTTTTAATATTTCTACTTCTGTATAGGGCTGGCGATGGCCCATTTTTTTTTGGTAGCGTTTCTTGGCCTTGTATTTAAAAACAATTACTTTTTTGGCTTTATCCTGCTTGAGAACCCTTGCCTTAACTTTGGCACTTTTAACCAAGGGGGTACCTATTCTAATTGTTTTGCCTTTCATCACTAACAAAACTTGGCTAAAGGTTATTTCCTTGCCTTCTGGTTTATCTATCTTTTCTATTTTAATTTTATCTCCCGGCGAAACCAAATACTGTTTACCACCGGTCTTGATTATCGAAAACATATATTTTAATAATAACCTAAAAGGGTATGTATTTCAAGGACGCGCCTTGAAATGCATACCCTTTTTAGTCAGTGGAGGGTTTTTCTAATTCTTTAACTTCTATTTTTGATTCGCCATTAGTAATTTTCATGACATCTTTATCAATCTTACCATATTCTTGATAGGCCTTATTATACATCCCGACTGTCGTTCCTAAGTTATTACCTAACTTCTGCATATATTCATCGTAACTTCTTAAGTGCCTAGCCAGCATTTCTATTCTTTTACGAATCTCTTTAGCTGATTCTTCGATCTGTAAAGCGCGCAGACCTTGCAGAACGGTTTGTAAATAAGCGTGAAAAGAAGTTGGCGAAACAATAATTACATGTTTATCTTTAAAGGCGTATTCAATTAAATCACGAGTAGCTATTTTAATCGTCCCGACTTGACTGACTAATAAATCATAATAAACCCCTTCAGCCGGAATAAACATAAAGGCAAAATCCATAGTTCCCTTATTGGGTTTGATATACTTAGCTGTTTCGTCAATTCTTTTTTTCAGGTCTATTTTAAATTGCTTTTCTAATCTAAGCCGTTTTTCTTTATTTTTTTCTTGAGCAATCCGATTATAATTCTCTAAAGAAAATTTAGAGTCAATGGGAATGATTTTATCTTTAATAAAGATTACTGCGTCAACTATATCACCGTCATCAAATTCATATTGCATTTGATAGGACTTAGGCGGTAAAACATTTTTCAAAACGGTTTCTAAATAATATTCACCCAAGATGCCTCGCTGTTTGGGATTAGTCAAAATATTTTCTAAGGACTGTAATTGTTCAGCAAAACTAATCACCTGTTTATTAGTATCATCAAGTTTAGTCAACCGTTCAGTAACATCGCGAATAACTCCAATACTCTGATTAAGTCGATTATCCATATTCTGACCCAGTTGATTTAATTGCTGCTGGAGCATAACCAAAGATTCTTTTTCTGGTTTATCTGCTTTCTTTCTAAATAATAAAAAAAATAGCAGACCGACAATCAGTATCAAAAATATAATAATAAAATACTCCATAAGTTCAATTTAACATATTTCGGCTAGGATAAAAAGGAGGTAAATAGCCAATAATAAAATAGCTTCTTTTTTGGTGATTTTTTGACCAGTTCGTAAAAAAAGCAGGAAAAATATAGCTGCCATGATTAGAAAAAACCGGCCAATAGCATAAGGTGAAAAATCAGTAATTTCAATCGGCCGCAGAAAAGCAACCAATCCTAAAACTAAGGTAGCTGGAATAATCACTGAACCCATTAAATTGCCTACCACTAACCAATCATTGCCCTTTCTGGCTGCCTGAATGCCAAAAATAATCTCGGGCAAGGCATTGCCTAAACCAATAATCAAAGTGCCAATTAGAACCAAGGGAAAATTCAAAGTAATTGAGAAAAAAGTAGCTGACCTGACAATTCCTTCAGCCGCTAAAAGAAGCACTATCACCGCCCCAATTAAAAGACCGACATTTTTGAAAGCAGTTTTAAAACCAAGCGGTTCCTTCATCTTATTATAAACCTTACTGAATCTATCTTCTTTGTGAAAAAGCCAAAAAATATAAATAATAAAAGCTAAAATTAACAAAAGGCCATCCATCGAAGAAAGGGTTCCGTCAAATATTAAAAGTAAAGGCAGGACAGCCACGATAATAGTAAAAATAGCGCTTCCTTGAACAGTTCGGCTAGCTAAGGTCAAGCCTCCTTTTGAAATTAAGGCAGCTAAAGCCATAGCCAAAGTCAAATCAATAATATTTCCCCCGACAATTTCACTAAAAGAAAGTTGAGGAATTTTATGGATAACAGAACTTAAGCCAACCGAAAGATTAGGGATGGCGCCAGCTAAAGCCATAGTAAAAAAACCAACCACAAATTCTTTCCAGCCCAAAAATTTAGCTAATTTTATTAATGCCTTAATTAGCCAGTTACTTGATAAAATTAGCAGGAAAAAAGAGATAATAAAAATGAAAATATACAAAATCATCTTAATTCCTTTTTAGTAATAAAATACCATTTAGTCGCTTCGATTAAAGCCATATTAATTAAGCCCAAACTCAAAATTAACTGCCAGTCAAAAATAGTTAAAGGAACGGTTCTTAAAAGATCCTGAAATGGAGAAAGATAGAGAGCCGCCATTAACATCAACAAACCAAATAACCAAGCGCCAATTAAAAATTTATTGGAAAAAGGATTGATATGCCATAAATTGCGGCGCAAACTCTTACAGGAAAAAACATAGAAAAGAGAATCGACCGCCAAACCAGCAAAAATCACTGAACGGATGTGAGCTAAACTATAGTCGGAATATTTTAAAAGATAGAAAAATAGTCCCAAAAGAAATATGTCAGTCAGAAAACCAATAATGAAAATTAAAGTCTTCATCTCTTTGGTTAAAAGAGGGATATTCTGACCTTGGGGTTTTTGCTCCATTAAACCCTTCTCTTTTGGTTCAAAAGCTAAAGCAACATTAGGTAAACTATCTTCAATTAGATTAACCCATAAAATTTGGACAGCTAAAACTGGTAAGGGCCAGCCCAAAAGCATACTTACGCCAATTAAAATAACTTCCGTGAAGCTATCAGAAAGCAGATAAGTGATTACTTTTCTAATATTATCAATAATCGCTCGGCCTTCTTCAATGGCCGCCACAATAATACTAAAGTTATCAGTCAAAAGAACTAAATCAGCTACTTCCTTAGCCACATCAGTGCCTGACCCCAGAGCTAAACCAATATCAGCTTG
>CAZMCO010000013.1:0-17113 GCA_964565215.1 uncultured Candidatus Saccharibacteria bacterium
GGTTTCGGTTTAGCATTTATTATTTATGGAGCATTACACCTTAAACGAATAAATAATTAATTTTTAAACATATGGAAAAACAAAAAAGAGAATTTCCTTTTCAAATTCATATAGCGATTGGAGTTATTTGGATTATTATCGGAGCAGCTGTTATATCAGGACCTTGGTCACTGTTCTGGATACTGGGAGGATTAGTATTTATTGCAATTGGTATGTTGTCTGGGATTAAAAAATCAAAAAGACCAATTAGTAATTCTTAAATTTATGGAAGAAAACAATAAAAAATATCCAGAAGGTCATTTTGTCGGAATGTGGATGGGCATAGGAATTGCTATATTTACAGGAGTAGGAGTTCCTGTTGCATTTGCTACTGGAAATCCTGGATTGCTTGGAATCGGACCTGCTTTGGGGGTATCTATTGGTTTAGCAATAGGTTCTGGGATAGAAGCTAAGTACAAAAAAGAGGGAAAGATTAGACCTTTGACGGAAGAAGAAAAGAAAAGGAAAAGGATGGGAATAGCTATCGGTATTATTACTTTGGTCGCACTTTCTTTAGTCGGTCTTTTACTTTTTCTGTCACGTATTTAATCTTAATAAAATAATATGGAACAAAAAACTATAAAAATAAATAAAGTAATGCTTTTGATTGGAATAGTGATAATAATTATAGCAGCGTCTATGATGTTCTGTCAGGAAAGATGTTTTTTGAGAGTGGATTTGGAATTATGGCCAGCAGTGTTAGGAATAATAGGAATGGTATTAATAAGTACATCGGCTGTATTAGGGATATTTAAAAAAAGTCCAATGGAACAAGAAACTAAAAAGCCAAATAAACTAATGTTTTGGATTGGAATAATAATAGTAGTAATAACAGTAATACTTTTATTGGCAGGGGAAGAAGAGTTAAGGATATGGCCTATTCCTTTTGGAATAATGGGGATAGTGTTTATAGGAACTTCACGATATAGACCCTTAAAGAAGCTTTTCTAGACTACTTTATAAAACAACGGGTTGTAACTTTGTCCAGCCCGTTGAGCTACCAGCCCGAGCCAAGAGCTCGGATTTTTGGTATAATAGGGTAATGAAAAGAATTAAAAGAACGCTACCGCCGACATACTTTATACTACTCTTGATATTATCAATACTATTCCACTTTATTTTTCCGATTAAAAAAATAATTTTTCCTCCATATACTTATTTTGGATGGGTACTTATTATTTTCGGAGCAATCTTAAATCTTTGGACTGATTCATTATTCAAAAAGGAAAAAACAACAGTAAAACCATTTGAAAAGCCTACAGAACTGATTATCAAGGGACCTTTTAAAATTAGCCGTCATCCAATGTATTTGGGGATGGTATCAGTATTGTTAGGAGTGGCGATTCTTCACGGAACCTTAATTACATTGATTTTTCCAGTAATCTTTATAGTTTTGTCGGAAAAATTATTTATTCCTTACGAGGAAAGTAACCTTAAAGAGGTTTTTGGAGAGAACTACATAAACTACAAAAATCGTGTAAGACGATGGTTATAGATAATTTAATAGAACAATACAAAGATTAAACTATATTATGTTAGAAGAATTATTTTTCATCCTCGGGATTGTAAATAATCTATTTTTGATTTACATCTTTTTAATTCGGAAGAAAATGACTATTTTGCAAAGAGTTGGAAAGTTTTATTTTCTTCTGGCGATTCCAGCTGTCTACGGAATTTTCTTGGTTCAACAGGAAAATAAAGAGGTGCAGTACAGTATCTTCTTGGGGATATTTTTAGCATTCTTGGCATTAGAATTTCTTTACGACTATGTTTTGAAGATTCCTTTCCGTGAAAATTTGAAAAAGTATTGGAAGCCAGCAATACCTTATTTGGCCCTTTATTATGCGATGAATTACGGATTTGTGGTTATGGTCTGGAAAAATTATTCACAGATAGGTGGAATTATTATGCTTGGACTTTTTATTATCCAAATAATTGTGAACATAAGCACTCATCGCTTAAAAAACACAGGCAAGATTTCTTAAATAGATTCTAACAAAGTCCGTCCCTCGGAGTTAGGGTTTGCCACCTCGTAATAGAGGTGGTTTTTTGGTATAATAAGCCAATGGATCTGTTAAGAAAAAAGATACTTCTCTTTCATGTTTTTGGAGCAATTTTTACTATTTTTTTAGGATCATTACTTCATTTTATTTATGAATTGAGTGGTTTTTTAAAGCCAGTAGCTATAATAGGAGCGGTTAACGAAAGCACATGGGAACATTTAAAGATCGCTTTTTGGCCAGCTTTTATTTTCGCGATTATTGAATATATTGTCTATGGAAAAAATCAAAAGAATTTTTATTTCGCAAAAATCAAAGAGTTTTATATTATACCTCTTCTTATTATTGTCTTTTTCTACGGCTACACTGTTTTTACTGAACATAATTTATTCCTGGATATACTTATCTTTGTATTAGCAATTATTATTGGATACGTGGCTAGTTATAAGATTTTGGTCTGGCAAAAGAATTTTTCGAAATATAGGATTTTATCTATTGGATTTATAATTATTATAGTTATTGCTTTCAGTTTGTTCTCATACTTTCCCTTAGAAAACTTTTTATTCCTGGATCCTGTAACCAATTCATACGGAATAACCAAATAGTTTTGGTATAATAACTGTATTATCTATGCCTACTGAAATCTGGTATTCACAATTAGTTAAACCTTCATGGGCGCCGCCATCGTGGGTTTTTGGGCCAATATGGACAGTGCTTTATATTTTAATAGCCATTTCTTTTGGTAAGGTTTTTATAATGGCATGGAAGAAACAAATACCATTTGTTGTAGCCTTGCCTTTTATTCTTAACTTAGTTTTTAACTTCGCTTTCACTCCTTTACAGTTTGGACTTCAGAACAATTTTCTTGCAGCAATTGATATCATTCTTGTTCTGGTTACTCTTATTTGGGCAGCACTAAAAATCTATCCATACAAGCCCTGGATTACTTATATCCAAATTCCATACTTTCTTTGGGTTTTATTGGCAACAGTATTGCAAATAACTATTACTTATTTGAACTGGTAGAGCTTCATAAAACATGAAGAGAAAATTAATTAGATCACCTAAGAATATCTATTAAATAGGTTCTAACAAAGTCCGTCCCCCGGAGCCTAATTAAAATCATTAGCTAATTGCAGTAGATTATTGATTGAGCTTAAGTTTTCCCTAATTCTATCCCAATCTAATGCTCTAAACGCGTCCTGTAGGGGGAGCTAGGGTCTGAAAATGGCTTTGTCAAGCCATTTTTTGTTATTTATCATTGACAGAATGAGGATTTTTGTTAGTCTATGTTTAATTAGTTCTATAAAATTTAAAAGCAAGAGGAGGTAGAGATGGATGCTAAAAAGATACTTGAAGTAATCAGGATGTATCGTAGTTATTTTACAAAAAAGGGGATTGAAGCTGTTGATTTTCCTCATAATGACAAGCCAGATTCTTCTAATGATATACTTTCACATTGTTATGGAATGTTATATAAAATGGAAGGATTTATCTCGGAGGGTCGTATAGAGAAAGCATTCAGATGGCTTGGGTTTATTCAGGGTTGTTTGTGGTCAACAAGGCAATTCTCTTTAGAGGATTTGAAAAATCACAGCCGTCCCAGCCTAAAAGAATAGGAGAAACATAAACCTTTCTTTTACGCTTTAAGCCATCTCAGCAATGAGGTGGCTTTTGATTTCTAAACAGGTTCTAACGTCGTCCAGCCAAGGGAGATAGTTTCAAATCCCTATAAACCCTTTTAATTTCCAGCAACTTTTCCTTCATTATCGCCATATATTCATAGTTCTCAATGAGTTTTATAATAATTGCTGAACTGGGGAGCTAAAACAAAAAAACAGGGTTAAACCCTGTTTTTTGTTTGCTGAAATAGTTTTGATTATTTAATTGTTTTCTTTTCAATATATTTGATTATTTTTTCAGCTACGTTAAGGCCAATTACTTGACTGAAACGTTTGAACTGGGGGGAGCGGTTAATTTCCAAGACCCGTAATTGGCCCTTAGAATCGGGCATAATATCAAGGCCGGCTAATTCAATGTCTAGGGCTTGACTGGCCTGCAGAGATATTTTTTTAAGAGCCAGCGAGAGTATGGCTTTTTTTGATCTTTGGTTTAAAGGAATATTGGGCCGGTTTTGACAATGGAGCGATAATCTTTCCATAGCTCCTAATACTCTATTGCCTAAAACGAGAGTCCGATAATAATATTTAGCCGGATACCATTCTTGGATTAAATAATAACCTAATCTTTTTTTATTTTTCTCTTTAAAAAAATTAAATAGTTGTTCTTTGGAATCAAAACGGAAATTACTTTGGCCGTGCATTTCTTTAATATGTTTGACAACAAAAGGCGGTTTAATTTTTCGAGCGGCCTCTCTGAGATTGGCGGAATTTAGAATGAAGAAAGTAGTTGGTTGGGGAATTCGTTTAGCCCAAAGTCGGCTGTGCATAAAAAATTTATGATATTCATAATTACCCTTAGCCAAAATTTCATCAATGACTATTCTTTTCTTGTCTTCCATATACTTAGCGACAATTTTTGCCTCAATAATATGCTGACTAATGGCTCGGAATAAAACTGCTTCAAAGTTTTTAATATCTAAACCAGCTGGGGTAGTGATAATTAAATCTTCTTTACCCAGAAAGATTAATTTAGTCAGGGGAATTATGACAGCTGAATGATTTCTTTTGGCGGCGGCTTCTTTTAATAATTGAGATTCTTTTGATTTTACTGAGCCAATAATAAGTATTTTCATAACTTGAAAATATATTTTAATATTTTTTCGGTTACATTAACCGGCTGTCCTTCATTTGGGTGATGGTGAATATAGACATCTGGCCGGCCATTAATCTCAATGAATTTTATCTTTTGCTCTTTTGGTGATTTAGAAATGTCTTCAGCTATAATATCTAAACCAGCTAATTCTAAGCCAACTACTTTAACTGCCTTCAAGCATATTCTTTTTGTTTCTGGATGAAGGCTGTCTAATAATATATTCTTAATCTGTCCACCCTGACTGATTTTTGAGTATTCTTTTAAAGGAGGGGGGATGAGTTGGGCTATGCCCAATATTTTGTCTTTAAGCACTAGAATCCGAAATTCTTTGCCCTTAATGAATTCTTGGATGATGGCTGCTTCAATTAAAGAACTCAAGAATAAATTTTTTAGAATTGAAATGGCTTTTGGTAAATTAGAGATATTAACCCAAAGATTTCTGCTTTGACTAGCTCGGGCATCTTTTATGACTAAAGGAAAGGGTATTTCCTTTATTTTTCTTTTTGCTTCTTGGAAAGAAAAAGCAGTAATTGTTTTAGGAATGGAAATGTTATTTTTCTGCCAGAAAAAATAGGATAAATCCTTAAAAAGTGGGATATTTCTTGTGCCAAAGCGGTCTATGTTTATTCTGAAGCTGTTTTGAACCAAAAACCTCTTTGTCCCCTTAGTTATTTCAATAAGGCTCCGTTTCGGACAAATGATTTTTGCCTTCAGCCCAAGCTTGCCAGCTTCCCGAACAATTATCCCCGCGTTTTTATTTTTTTTCATTGTTTTATGCCGCGCCTTTCTTTAGCTTTTTCTAAAACTCTTTGGCTCATAAAAATATTTTTAGACGGGTCAACTAAGAATCTCTTTAAATCCTTTCGGCCAACAATAATATCATATTTCATTTCAGTTCGGTCGGCTATAAAAACCTCGCTACTAACTAAACGTTTATCTAAAATAAAAGAAAGATTAATAATCGGTCTTTCTTCTATGCCTAAGGCGCCTCTGACTTTTTTAGAGCTAATTACTCGGTCAATCTTAAACTGTTCGGCTAAGCTGCGACAGATAGTTGTTCGATAGGCGCCTGTATCAATCTTAGCCATAGTTAAATGTTTATTCTTTTGGTTGTCAAAAATTTCAATCAGTTCATTGATGCCGATTACTTTGCGGCCGGAAATTTCTTCTAGCTCTTCTTCAATTTCTCCGCCAAAGAGATCTTGGGCAATTTTTACACCCTTATTCGTTGTTTTAATTGTCAGCCCTTTAATTCTCTGAAGCCGTTCATTAAGAGGGGCTAAATTGGCAATTTGGATAGATAATCCCGGCCTGGCATTAAGTTCAAGAATGACCGGCCCTTTATCTCGGTCAATGGCTAGATCTACTCCCAGGAAACCGACTTTAGAAACCTCTTGGGCTTGGACAGATAATTTTAGAATTTCTTTCCATTCAGGAATTGGCAATCCGCGAAGCAATAATCTGGTTCCCGGAATATATTCGATTAAACGGTCTCTTTGGATGGCCGTGGTAGTAATGCCAGTCCCCAAATCAATGCCCACTCCGATGCCGCCTAAGTGCAAGTTTGCTTTACCGCCGGATTCTTTAGTGGGCAAGCGTAATTCAGCCATCACCGGAACTGAATTATAGACGATGATTCTAATATCGGGAATTCCTCGATAAGAATAAACTTTTAAAAATTTAGATAATTTAATCCGCTCTTCAAAAAAGGCCTCGTCAGGCAAACTAGTCAGAGAAAAAATTCCTTCCAAAATATTCAAAATATGATTTTGCAGATCCTTGATTTGAACCTGTTTTTTATCAGCTTTAATCCAGGGATAAGGAAATTTTTTCTTGCGGCCATAGACGATAAGAATGCCTTCGCCGCCTAGCCCTCGGTTTGGTTTTAGAGCAAAAGCTGATGGCAAGCTAGTCAAATCAAAGTCTTTAATTTCTTTGGGGTGTTGGATAATTGAATAAGTTTGCAAAACCGGCAAGCCGGCTTTTTTTAAAACCTTTTTAGCTAAGAGTTTGTTATCAGCAATACGAATAGCCCTCAAAGAATTAGAGGGCCGCAAATAAGCTAAATTTCGGGCATTGGCGCCCAAAATATATTGAGATTTTTTAATAAAATTAAACATAGGACCGGTTACTTTTTCCCAGGTAATTCAGTGCGTTTAATCACTTCTCTAAAGCGCCAATATTCAGAAAGCCGCAGGCTGGTCCATCTTCCCAAAAGAATATTAACAACAATAGCCCCTAAGATAATCCAGAGAGGGATACTAATAATTTGATTTTGCAACCATGGCCAACTGGCTACCCAATAACAGATTATTGAGAGAAATAATGTTTCAGCGGTTATGATGATAACCTTTTTAGCCTTTCTTTCAATTTGAACAACTATGAATCTTTCGATTAAGGCAATCATTATCAGCGTGGCAAAGATTGAAGTAGTGGCTAAATCTTTTTGACCAGAGTAAGCGCTTGCTAAGAAGAGAAGGAGAATAGCCAAAGTAACTGTGATTAAGATAATAGCTATCCGGGGCAAATAAAGCAGACGAAAGCGTTTAACCAGCAATCTCACTAAGGTGCCGACTAATAAAATGATCATAAAAACAATTAGACCATTTTTCAAACCAATAACCAAAAAAGCAAAAGCAATAATTAAGGGAGTGTAGATATCGAGCACCTTAATGCCAATAACTTGGCGGCTAAAAGCGATGACCGTTGCCATAATAGGCAACATCAAAAGAAAAACAACTGTTTCTTGAGGAATGCCTTGATTGATCATGTATTGGGTGATAAAAGACATAATATTTAGAAATTCTTTATGCTGTGGGCGCAACAAATGGCTACGGCCAGAGCATCGGCCGCGTCATCTGGTTGAGGGATTTCCTTTAAATTAAGTAATAGTTTAACCATTTGTTGGACTTGATTTTTGTCAGCTCGGCCATAACTGGTGACGGCTTGTTTAATTTGTAGGGGAGTGTATTCCATTACCGATGCTTTCATTTGAGCGGCTCTAGCTAGAATGACTCCTCGGGCCTGACTGACTTTAACAGCTGTTTTAAGATTTTTAAAAAAGAAAATATCTTCAACAGCTATTCTTTTCGGTTTATACTTTCTAATAAGTTTAGTTAATTGTTGGTCTATTTTAACTAGCCGTTCAGCAGTGGAAAAATTTGGCTCGGTTTTAATACAGCCATAGTCAACAACTGATAAATTTTCTCCTTTTTTAATAATGCCATATCCTGTCATCGCCGTACCCGGATCAATGCCCATGATAATCATATTTTTAAATTTGAATAGATTTCCTGAACATCCTCATTTTCATCTAAGGCCTCAAAAAGTTTTTCTAATTGTTCTTTGGTTTTTTGGTTAATTTCTAAAGGATATTTTGGCTGCCAATTATCTCCTTTTCTGTTAAAAAGATATTTAACGCTACCAGCGGCAGCTAATTTACCACTAAAACGGCTTAAAATATGTTTAATTTCCGCTAAAGTCCGATTCTTATTATCGGTAATTCCCTCAATAATTAAAGCTGTGCCAGCTGGCCCATAGGCCTCGTAAATAAATTCTTCTATATTAGCGCCGGCCAGTTGGCCAGTGCCTCTCTTAATGGCTCGTTCGATATTGTCTTTAGGCATATTGACTGCTTTGGCTTTTTCAATGGCTAATTTTAATTTAGAATTGGTTTCTGGGTCACCACCTTTTTCTTTAGCAGCCATAATAATCAAACTGGATATTTTACTGAAAATTTTACCTCGTTTAGCATCAATTGCGTCTTTTCTATGTTTGATTGTTTTTGAATGACTGTGTCCACTCATAATACCTTAATGATACTATTGATTACGAGAAAGTGTCAATCGAATTAAAAACCAACTTGCCAGTAAAGCGCCAGAGATGATTATAGAAAGAGTTAAGATTAAATTGGCTTTTTGGTTTGATTGGCTCGATTGAACTAGAGAAGCAGTTTGTTGAGGCGATTCTTGAGCTGGTTGATTAAGAGCAGAAAATTCCTGGCTTTGATTAAGATTAAGATTAGCTAAGATTTCCGGTGATTCTTGCGTCTCGTGAATGATTGACTGGGGATTGTGACTGGAGGGGCTGGCAGAGATAATATTAGCTAAGCCAGGCGTTAGTACTTTAGTCCAAAAATACTCTTGACCATCAAAAGCTACTGATAGTTCTTTCTCGGTTTTCTGGCCATAACTAATTTCAGTGGCCAAAGAGCCATCTGGGTAGAATAAACGGACTTGGCTTTGGCCATCATTAAAGGCTAAAACTAAAAATTGTTCAGGGGCGATTAAACTATTGACTGGGAAAACAAAATTATTTAATTGCCAGCCAGTTAGGTTAGCTATTTGGTTGCTCTGATTAAAGATTTCAATCCATTGATTGGGAACAAATTCACTGATTAATACTGGTTGACTATAAACATTAACTGTAATGATATCTAAATCATAAAATTCTCCATCATCAACCATTAAACTGACAATATATTGACCAGGATAAAGATAGGTATGAGTGGTTTTTTCTTGAGTATCAGTTGCTCCATCGCCAAAGTTCCAAAAATATGCCAGTCTGTCATTATCTGGGTCAAAAGATAGAGAAGCATCAAAAGATATTTCTTGATTAGCTAAGACGATTATATCTGGGCCAGCTTTGGCCATAGGCGGTTGATTAACCACCGTTGGTGGGATCCAGCTTTCAATATCTGGTTCTTCTGGGGGAGTTTCTTGGCCTTTACTATTTTGAGCTTTAGGCGTTCCTCCGGGATTTAGGCTGGTTTGCCATTGATTATCTGTTTTTTTCATGGTCTGTTTGGTCTCATTATCACCAGCCAACCAAGCTTCTGAACAATCAACTTGGTCAATTAGATTATTTTCTGTATCGCGCAATTCTAAATTTTCTCCAGAATTACCTAAAGCACCTGCATAAATCAAGTCAGCGGTAATGGCTGGTACAGAATTATCATCAGTTCGTTCCAATAAAAAATAGCCGTCAGCGGCTATTGTTCCATCAAGTATTATTTCTGGCGTCCCGTCTTTCGCCTTCAAAGTCCAGCCAGTCAAATCTATTCCCTGGCCAGTATTATTATAAAGCTCTAACCATTCGTCGGCGCTGGAAGCATCTGTTCCCATCCAGGCAATTTCATTGATAATTACATCATTAGTCGCTCCCGAAACAAAAATTGGCCAAATAAAAAACCCTCCGATAACCAATAACCAGCAAGGGATTTTAATTTTAGAACAGTTTATTTTGTTCCTCTCGGTCATATTTTAGGCCTAAATGCTTGTAGGCCAATTCAGTGACTAAGCGGCCCTTGGGAGTACGAGATAAAAAACCTAAGCGAAGTAGATAGGGTTCGTAAATTTCTTCAATAGTGTTTTGTTCTTCGTTAGTAGCGGCCGCTAAGGCCTGTAAGCCAACTGGGCCGCCATTAAATTTTTTAATCATTGTTTCTAAGATATATCGGTCAGCTGGTTCTAGTCCTATTTCATCTATTTCCAGCATTTTTAAGGCCTCTTGAGCTAATTCTTGATTAATTAAACCATCAGCTCTTACTTGAACATAGTCGCGAGTTCTTTTTAAGAGACGATTGGCCACTCGCGGGGTATAACGGGAACGTTGGGCAACCATTTGGACAGCCATTGAATCAATGGTTGTTTTTAAAATTTGAGCTGACCGGCTAATAATTTTTTCAATATCTTCCTGTTCATAGAAATTTAAATGAAAGGTCGCTCCAAATCGACTGCGCAAAGGGGAAGAGAGCAAGCCAAGGCGAGTTGTCGCGGCAATCAAAGTAAAACGAGGTAATTCCAAACGAAGGGTCCGGGCTGAAGGACCCTTGCCAATAATAATATCTAAAAGAAAATCTTCCATGGCTGGATAGAGGATTTCTTCAATATTTTTATTCATCCGATGGCATTCATCAATAAAAAGAACATCATTATCTCTTAGATTAGTTAGAATAGAAGCTAAATCGCCCACTTTTTCAATGGCTGGTCCAGAGGTAATTCTAATATTAACTCCCATTTCTTTGGCAATAATATGGGCCAGAGTTGTTTTGCCCAGCCCTGAACCACCATATAAAAGAACGTGCTCAATTGGCTCATTTCTTTTTTTAGCTGCCCCTATCAGAATATTGAGATTATCTTTTATTTTTCGTTGACCAATATACTCTTCAAAAGAAATGGGTCGCAGCTTTAAATCCAGATATCGGTCTTCATTTGGTTGTTTATGAGTAATCACCGGACTTGACATTTTTATAATAATTTGCTATTATCTTAATAGTAAGATTAATACTGACTAATCTGTAGGCAATAAGGATCCTATTTTTAATTTTCAGGATTCGATAGGGGTTTTCTCTTAGTTTTTTGGATACCTTGGTTTTGACTGGAGTATTCCTCGGAAAAATCTTTTCTCTTTGTTCTCAGGCAGAGAGTCATTGCCTACAGGTTAGTCAATGTTACCGACCACTCTTTCTATTTCTTCTAAAGTGGTTATTCCATCAAGAACTTTGAGTAAAGCGTCTTGATAAAAACTAACCATACCTTGCTGACGGGCTTTTTCCAGAATTTGCAGATGAGTCGCTGAAGCACTGATCAATTCTTCCATTTCTTTGTTGATTAAAATCATTTCAAATATACCAATTCGTCCTTGATAGCCGGTCTGATTACATTGGGAACAGCCCTTGGCTTGATAAATCTTAAGTTTTTTATCAAGAGGCGGATGTTTGACTTGATTAGATAGCCCGGAAAGGGCTTTTTTAATTTGAGCTAATTGCTTCTCCGAAGGAGAGATAGCTTGCCGGCATTTTTGGCAGATTTTTCTGACTAAACGTTGAGCCATAATTAAATTAAGAGCCGAAGCTAAATTTGTTCCTTCTACTCCGATATCCAAAAAACGAGGGATGGCTCCAGCTGCATTATTAGTATGAAGCGTAGAAAAAACCAAGTGGCCGGTCAGGGCCGACTGAACAGCAATTTGAGCTGTCTCTTTGTCTCTGATTTCGCCAACCAAGATAACATCAGGGTCTTGCCTGAGAATGGCCCGTAGTCCTTCGGCAAAAGTATAGCCCTTTTCTTTTTCCACTTGAGTTTGAGTGATGCCTTTTAGGTGGTATTCAATTGGATCTTCCATAGTAATAATTTTGACTGCTGGTTTATTAATTTTTTTAATAAAGGAGTAAAGTAGAGTTGTTTTTCCTGAACCGGTTGGTCCAGTAGTAATCAACATGCCATTTGGTTTTTGAATTTCTTTTTGGATGACCTGAAAAATATCTGGCCGCAGGCCTAAATCTTCCAGATTTAAGCCAATGGCCTTGGGATTAAGTACTCTCATAACAATATTTTCTCCATAAGCGCTGGGAATACAAGAAACCCTTATTTCCATATCAGTTTTATCAACTGCAATAGTAAAGCGGCCGTCTTGGGCTATGTCCCGGACATTTAATTTCATGCCAGCTAATAATTTTAATCTATTTAAAACAAAAGAATAGGTTTTAGGAGATAAAAAAACCACATTTTGCAAAATGCCATCAATGCGGTAACGAAGATTAGTTTTATCTGCTTCAGTTTCTAAATGAAGATCTGAAGCATTGGTTTGAAGACTGCCGGCTAAAAGGATTTCTACGATAGTCGAGGCCTGATTGGTTGGCGTTACTTCTATTTGTTTTTTGATATCTTCTAAACTTTTTATTTCCTTTTTTAGTTTTTCCAAAGCTTCGCCTGATATTTCCACTTGGCCGGTAATTTTTTTAGTCGGCTCTTTGGCTATTTCTTGATAAGCGGCCCAGGCCTTTTTTAGTCCACTGGCTGAAACAACTAAAAGATTAATTTGATAACCATCTTTTTTTAGCTGGTCAAGAATTTCTTTAGTCAAAGTATTGTTTGGATTCTGACTGGCTAGCCAAAGCTGTTTGCCCTTTTTCTGGATAACAGCTATTTTTGCTTTTTTAGCTTTTTCTTCTTTGACTAAGGCGACTGCTTTTGATTCTATGGGAGTTATTTTTAAATCAAGATAAGGTAAATTAAGCTGGTCAGCTATCTGCTTAGCCCTTTTTTCCTCGGCTTGTTTTTGCAATTCAGTTAGTTTTTCTTGAAGAGCTTTAGTTTTAGGACTGATTGAGACCATTTTTTATTTTAGTCTAACTTATTTGGGAGGCTAAGTCAAATATGATATAATAAGTCAGTGAATAATATAGAAATTATCACTGAAAATGCTAAAGAGACACAGAAGGTGGGGGAAATTTTGGCTCAAGAAATCAAAAAAGGTCAAAAAGCGTTGATTATTGGCTTAGAGGGAGAATTAGGTAGCGGCAAGACCACTTTTATTCAAGGATTAGCCAAGGGTTTAAAAATTAAAGAAAGAATTACCAGCCCAACATTTGTTATTATAAAAAAAATTGGTTGGTTCTATCATATTGACTGTTATCGAGTCAAATCAAAAGATTTATTAGATTTGGGCTTTAGGGAAATAATCAGCCAGCCAAATTTAGTTGTTATTGAATGGGCTGAAAAAATAAAAAAAATCTTACCAAAAAATACTTTCTGGATTAAATTTGAATATTTAGATAAAAATAAAAGAAAAATGATAATAGTATGAAAACTCTGGTCATTATTGACGGCAATGCCTTGATTCATCGGGCTTATCATGCTTTGCCGCCTTTGAAAACTAAAAAAGGTCAATTAGTCAATGCTGTCTATGGATTTATCAGTATTCTTTTTAAGATTATTCGAGAATTAAAACCGGATTATTTAGCCGCCACTTTTGATTTAGCTGGACCAACCTTTCGCAGCCTTGAATATAAAGAATATAAAGCTAAGCGGGTTAAGCCGCCTCAGGAATTATATGACCAAATTCCCTTAATTAAAAAAATAGTCAAGGCCTTAGAAATCCCTATTTATGAAAAGAAAGGTTTTGAAGCCGATGATATCATTGGGACAATTGTCCAAAAAACAAAAAAGCAGAAAATCAAGAATATTATTGTTACTGGTGACTTAGACACTCTTCAATTGATTAATAAACAGACGGAGATTTATACTCCCCAAAAAGGCCTTAAAGATATAGTTGTCTATAACCAGGCAGCGGTTAAAAAACGTTATGGCTTAAGCCCAAAACAGATTATTGATTTCAAGGGATTAAGAGGAGATCCTTCTGATAATATTCTTGGCGTGCCGGGAATCGGACAGAAAATAGCCATTGATTTAATTAAGAAATTTGGCAGTTTAAAGAAGCTTTATCAAAATCTTTCTCAAAGTGATTTAAACCCTAAATTAAAAGCCCGCTTGTTAGAATATAAAGACCAGGCCTTTTTTAGCCAATATTTAGCCACTATTAAAAGAGATGTCTTGATTGATTTTAATTTAAAAAAATGCCAAAGGGGGGAATATCATAAGGGGAAAGTAATTAAATTATTAAAAGAATTAGGATTTAATAGCTTAATAAAAAGATTATCTATGGTATAATAAATTTATGTTTAAAAAAGGAAGAACTAGGGAATTAGAAATAGCCAGAAAGGCATTATTTAGCTTAACTGATGGCTTAATTATTTTTGATAAAGAAGAAAGGATTGCCTTAGTTAATCCTGAAGCAGAAAGGATTTTAGGATTAAAGGAAAAACAGGTTCTTAATAAAAGAATAAACCAGGTTTCTGGTTTCCCTAATTTAGTTCAACTTTATCAAATTCTTGGTCAAAAAATAGAATGGACTGGGCAAAAATATGAATTAGTTTTAGAAAAACCTCTCAAAAGATTTTTCCAGACAAAAATTGTTCCAATAGTCTTTGAAGGAGAAGCGGCTGGTCTGATGATTATTTTACATGACATTACTCGAGAGAAAGAAATTGATCGAATGAAGACCGAATTTGTCTCTATTACAGCTCATCAATTACGGACTCCTCTTTCGTCTGTTAAGTGGATTTTAAGGATGATTTTAGATGGAGATGTTGGTAAGATTTCTAAAGAACAAGCTCAGTTTTTAGAAAAAGGATACGAGAGTAATGAAAGGATGATTTCTTTAATCAACGATCTTTTAAATGTAGCTCGGATTGAAGAGGGGCGTTTTCTTTACCGGCTTAGCTTTCGGTCAATAGAGGAAATAATTAAAGAGGTTATTGATGATTTAGATAAATTTATTAAAGCAAGAAAAGTTAAAATTATTTTTAAAAAAGCAGAGAAATCCTTGCCTCGCATTAAGATTGATGCGGAAAAAATAAAATTAGTTATTCAAAATCTATTAGACAACGCTATTAGGTATAGCCCAACAGGAAAAGAGGTGATAATTTCAATTAAGTGTGGTAAAATGTATATAGAGGTAATGATTAAGAATATAGGTATTGGCATTCCTCGCTCTCAACAAAATCAAGTCTTTACTAAATTCTTTAGAGCTGATAATGTTGTAAAATTAGAGACTGGAGGTACTGGCTTAGGATTGTTTATTTGTAAAAATATTATTGAGGCTCATGGCGGCAAAATTTGGTTTGAGAGCAGGGAAAATCAAGGAGCTGCTTTTTGGTTTATATTGCCAATTAAATCATGAAAAAAATTCTTATCATCGAAGATGAAGAGGTCTTACTCGGCCTTCTTCAGGAAAGATTAGTCCAGGAGGGCTATCGAGTTGATATTGCCAAAGATGGCCAAGAAGGACTAGAAAAAATAAGAAAATTCAAACCGGATTTGATTTTATTAGATATTGTTATGCCCAAAATGGGTGGTTTTGAGGTAATGGAAGAAGTCAATAAAGATGAGGAGTTAAAAACCATTCCAATCATTATTGTTTCTAATTCTGGCCAACCAGTAGAATTGGAACGAGCTAAAAAGTTAGGAGTCAAAGATTGGTTGATTAAGACCGATTTTGATCCTCAAGAGGTAATTGATAAAGTAAAAAAACAATTAGATAATCATGGCCAATAACTTAAAAAAATCAATCCTGGTAGTTGAAGACGATAAATTTTTACGAGAGCTTTTAGTTCGTAAATTAAAAGATGAAAGATTTGAAGTATCTATAGCCGTTGAAGGGAAAGAGGCCTTAAGGAAGATAAAAGAGGAATTACCTCAACTGATTCTATTGGATTTGGTCTTGCCGGGCATAGATGGCTTTGGTATTCTTGAGCAGATTAAAAAGGATTCCCAGACCGACAAGATTCCAGTGATTATTTTAAGTAATTTAGGGCAGAGGGAAGAAGTAGAAAGGGGGCTAAACTTGGGAGCTGATGATTATTTAATCAAGGCTCATTTTACACCCAATGATATTGTTGAAAGAATTAAGAAACTTTTAGGATAATGTCGAATTTAAAATACAAGCCCTTAACGATTTTGATTCTATTTATTTTAGCCTTAGTCGGGCTGATTTTTGTTTGGCAGCAAGTTGGCCGAACTATTAAGATAGAAAATCAATTAGCTGAACTGACGGGGAAAATAGAAAAAGGAGGAGTTAGTCCATTAAGTGGTTTAGCTTGCCAAAATTATCAAAGAAGGCCTTTGGCTGTAGTTTTAGCCGAAGATCCAGTGGCCCGCCCTCTAACTGGATTTTCTCAAGCTGATTTGGTCTTTGAAATGCCGGTCATTACTGGGAGTATTACTCGACTGATAGCTGTTTATGTTTGTCATCAGCCAGCCGAAATTGGTTCTTTACGCAGCGCCCGTCATGATTTTATTCCTTTGACTATGGGCTTGGATGCTATTTTAGTTCATTGGGGCGGTTCTCATTTTGCTTTAGACAAACTTAATGCTGGAATTATGGACAACATTGATGCTTTAAAAAACCCTTATAATGCTTTTTATCAAAAAGAAGAAATTCCTCAGCCCCATAATGGTTTTACTTCAATGAGGCGATTGCTCAATAGCGCTGAAAAATTAGGTTATCGCCTGGAAAATGAATTTGAGGGTTATTCTCATATTCAAGACAAAAGCCAAGAAGTGAGCAAAAAGATTTTAAAAATTGGTTATTCTTATCCCTACAATGTAAAATATCAGTATGAGCCAAAGGAAAATTGTTATTTACGTTGGCGAGCCGATAGGCCTGAAATAGATAAAAGTAATAATCAACAAATTAAAGCTAAAAACGTTGTCATTATGAGAGCTTTTTCTCGACAAATTGAAGGACCTGATTACAATGATTTAGATATTGAGGGAACTGGTCAGTGTCAAGTTTATCAGAATGGTCTTGTTATTCCCGGTACCTGGCAAAAAAGTAAAAACGATCCGACGAGCAGACTTTATTTCTTAGATGAAAACGGAGATGAAATTCCCTTTGTCCCTGGCCAAATCTGGATAGAAATAGTTGAACCGAGCCAAGAGGTGAGTTGGCAGTAG
>CAZMCO010000014.1:0-3239 GCA_964565215.1 uncultured Candidatus Saccharibacteria bacterium
ACTGATGCTGGCATCTACTTAACTGGTAGTGCGACAACCACGGCTAATCTCTATGCCACGGGCTATGCCACGACCACGGGGGGTCTCTATACCCAAGGGGACGGCCATGTGGGCGGCAATGCCAGCGTTGATGGAAGCTTAACCATGTCCGGCAATATTGTGATGAGTGATAACAGTGTTACAGGAATAGATACCCTTGCCTTTACTGATGTTAATGGAACCATAGCTGACATTGAAAACCAGTATTTAGTTGATAAAAGTGCGGCGGAAACGATTACGGGGGCTTGGTCTTTCCAGGGAACAGTCAATGCAACCACGACCAACTTTGATTATCTAACGGTTAAATATGCCACCAGCACCGATAGATTAGTCCTTGGTTCAGCTGACCCCAGCACTGATGACATTCTCTTTGTCACTGGTAATTCCTACTTTGACGGCCATGCCACAACGACTGGGTCTCTCTACACAGGACAACTCTCGGTGGGTGGTTCAGGTCAGGAATACTGGTTCCCAACCACCCGCAGCGGCGATGACAACTATATCTTAAAAACAGATACCAGCGGTAATCTGACTTGGGCCGAAGATGCCACGGGGGCAGGCGGCAGCGCCGCCTGGGAAGTATACAACGATAACGCTGTCTGGCTAACGCCAACCACTACTGATGCTGGCATCTACTTAACTGGTAGTGCGACAACCACGGCTAATCTCTATGTAACAGGGACTGGCTCCTTTGCCAGCGATGCTCTAAATATTGACGTTAGCGGCAATCTGACGACGACTGGTTATGCTTCCACCACTAATGCCCTCAATACCCAAGGCAGTTCCCATATTGGCGGCAACCTGACGGTGGATGGGACAGTCACCGGCAACAACCTTAATATCTCTAACTGGGATGATGCCTATACATGGGGAGACCATTCTACAGAAGGCTATTTAACCAACCTTAATTCTGAAACCCTTGGCTCAATCGACGATGTATCTACAACAACCTTAGCTTATGGGCATTTACTAACCTGGGATGGCAATAATTGGCAGGACAATGCTACTTCCACTTTAAAGATTAATACCAATGACTTAGTTGAAGGAGGAACTAATCTCTTCCAGAACTCAGAACTAACTAACTGGATAGATGATGTCATCTTAGCTAGTGATGGTGATACTACCTTAACTAACGCAACCACTACCCATCTAGCTATTACTACTTTAGGCACTGGAGGAGGAAATTTGAAGATAGCGGCAGATGGTTCAATCTATGAGGGGACAGACCAGGTGGCCTGGCAATGGGACGCCAGCCATTCAGGGATGACTCCGACAACTACGGGAGCTGGCATCTATTTAACTGGTTCAGCCACGACTACTGCTTTTATCTACACAGGTAATGGTTCAGCGGCCGCTCCCTCCTATACTTTCACTAATGATGTTGATACTGGTTTATTCAGCGCCGCTACTAATCAGTTAGGACTGACCACGGCTGGCAGTGAAGCATTAAGAATAGATGCTAGTGGCAATATAGGTATTGGCACAACCAGTCCTGATGTCTTACTTCACCTAGAAAGCACTTCTGCTTCAGGACAATTTGATATTGGCTATGATTGGGATTCTTACGCTAACTTTAAAGTAGATTCTAATGGCGATTTAACTATTGACCTTAATACAGTCAGCGCCACGACAACTATTGCTGATAACCTGAAAATTCAAGGCAATACTATTTTCTATGACACATCAGCTACCTCAACCATTCCCAACAATGCTATTGCCGCTTGGACGCTGGCTACTTCAACAAGCATTAGCCCCTTGTTTAAAATCGACACAACTAACGGGGGGCTGGTGACTGTTGGCGGCAGCGGCAGCGGCAGTGTTACTATCGGCGATGTTGGTTCAGCTTCCAATCTTATTTTTGAAGAATCTTCAACCATTCATGCGGGAGGAGAAAGCAATACGCTTACTTTTGGTACTTCGGGAGATATTATCAATTTTGCCGTACCGACCGGATTTAACACAACCAGTCCTGTTTCTACAGTAAGTATTCAGGGTTCGCTTTGTGTTCGCGATACTGGCTCCTGCGGCACCGCACCCGGACATATTTATCTAACTGCCGCGGCGGTGGATGGCGGTATTGACTTGGCTGAAAGATTTTCCACTAATGACCCGACACTTTCAGCCGGTGAAATTATTGCCTCGGATCCAAATAATCCAAAATATATAGTCAGAGCTACTGAAGAAAGTGATACTCTTTTAGGAGTTATTTCAACAAATCCAGGCCTACTTTTAGGAGCAGCTGTAGAGAATGGGAAACCAGTTGCTTTGACTGGACAAGCTCCGGTCAAAGTCAATCTTGAAGGAGGAGACATCAATATTGGTGATAGAATCACTATTTCTTCTACGGCTGGGGTGGGTAAAAAAGCAAGCAGTTCAGCTCAAACTATTGGTCTGGCCCTTGACCCTTACAATAGTTTTTCAAGTGGAGATACGATTATGCTTTTTGTTGAAAACGAATATACCATAGCTGATTCTCAATTTTATATTGATACTAATGGCAATATTGGCTTAGGCACGACCAGCCCTGATTACAAACTTCAGGTCATGGGCGATGTAGCGGCTACTTCTTTTGTTAATTTTTCATCAAAGGTCTTTAAGAAAGATATTAGTCACCTGGATGATGAAGACAACATTAATATCTTAAAGAAAATTAAAGGTCTCAATGTCGCTCAATACCGCTATATAATAGAAGATGATGATAATCCACTCCGCTTAGGCCTGATTACTGAAGAGGCGCCCTTTGAAGTTCTTTCTACCGATGGTCAGGGCGTTGACCTTTACAAACTCTCTAGCTTTACTTTGGCCGGCATGAAGGCCTTAACAGAGGAAATGGATGACCTTGAATTAAGGCTGGAAGACCTTGAAGTATATATCAATAGTTTATCTGGTTTATTTGAGGAAGAAGGAACTTCACTTCAGTCAATGGCTGATTATCTTAGCTCATTGTGGACAAAGGTAGTGGCGGAAATTATTCAGGTCAAAGACCTGATAGCTGATTCTATTACAGCTGATTTTATTACAACTAAGAAATTAGAAGTTAAGAATGAAGATGTTAGCCAGACAGGCATTACCATTTATGACCGGGCAACTGGTCAGCCGGTCTGTGTCTTTTCTGAAAATGGCCTCCTTAAGAGTGAACCGGGTGAATGCGGTTCTTCTAATGTCTATGACCCTGATGCCATAGATAGCGAGGCAGCTAC
>CAZMCO010000014.1:3339-13318 GCA_964565215.1 uncultured Candidatus Saccharibacteria bacterium
TGAAGAAACAACCACTGAAGAAACAACCACTGAAGAAACAACCACTGAAGAAACAACCACTGAAGAAACAGCTATTTAAAAATATGTTTCAAAAAACATTATTCAAAATTTTAAAATCTCTGCTAATTTTTACCATAGTAATTACTTGGGTCTTTTCGGGCTGGCCACAGATTCAATTCAAAAAAGAGCAAATTTCCCTTAATTTCCCGCCAAAAATTCAAGAAGCCAAAGCTGGTTCAGAAGTATTTACGGCTGGTGGTACTTTTTCTGTTCCGGCAGGTGTCACCACAATAACTGTCAAGGCCTGGGGCGCTGGCGGCGGCGGCGCTGGCGGCGGACTCTCTTTAAAAGGCGGCGATGGCGGCGGCGGCGGATTTACCCAGGCTGATATTGCTGTTACAGAGGAAGATCTCACTGTTCTTGTCGGCGGCGGCGGTGGCGGCGGGATTGCGGATATTACTGTTGTCGGTGGCGGCGGTGGCGGCGGTGGTTATAGCGCTGTCAAAAGAGGGGCTACTTTTCTTATTCAGGCTGGCGGCGGCGGCGGCGGCGGTTCAAGTGATTCTAATGTAGAAGCAGGTGGTCCTGGTGGCGCTGGTGGCGGCGCAGAAGGAGTGGCTGGTACTGATGGTGAAAATAAGTCGCCTGGCGAAGGAGTAGGCGGCGGTGCAGGTACAGCAAGTGGAGGAGGAGCCGGTGGGAATGATGGTACTGGTGATCCTGGGATAGATGGATCAGCTAATCAAGGCGGTGCTGGCGGCTCGGGTGGGGTCACAAATCCGGGCGGTGCCGCAGGCACAAATGGCGGGGCAGCCGGAGGATACGGCAATAGCGATGATCCTGGCGGCGGCGGCGGCGGCGGCGGAAGATTCGGCGGCGGCGGCGGTGAATCAGGTGTAGCTGAAGGGGCTGGCGGCGGCGGCGGCGGCTCTGATTTAGTAACTGGTAGTAACACAACTGAAACTGCTGGATCTGGGACATTGCCGGGTAATAGTGACGATACTGATCGGGCAGGGGCTGGTGATGGCGGCGTTGGCGGCGCTATAAGTACGACTGGTACAGCCGGTGATGATGGAATTGTTGTTATAAGTTGGGTGGCTCCTGCCTTTACCCTTGAGCAAGTGGCTTATCGCTGGTTTCAAAATGATAATTCTACAGCCGTTAAAGGAGCTGGCGGGATAAATACGGCGGTAACCGCCCCAACCCAGGGTACGCCTTTTCGCTTACGTTTGCTCTTTCATATTAATCAAAATAATTGCCCTCTTAATGGGACAACTACCAAGCTGCAATATGCGGTCCGGTCAGGGACTTGTGATACAGGTTTTGTTGACGAGTCGTATGATGATGTCAGTGATAGCGCAGGTAATATTCGGTATTATAATAACCCTGATGCTGGAGCAACTGATGGCGCTGCTTTAATTGCCAGCACTTTTGACCCGCGGCATTCAACGACCACTGGCGGTGGTGGAAATATGTGTACAGTTATCAATCAGGACTATGAAGAAGCCAATACCTTTACTAATTCCGAAGAAGAGATTCTTAGATATCAGGATGGTTTATGGGATTTCTCTTTAATTGATTTTTCGGCGCCGGCCGGGACAACTTATTGTTTTCGGGCTGTCCAAGAGCAAGGCGGAGAGTTAGACGCTTATACTGTTATTCCAGAGATTACCACGGCCCAGAGAAATAAGGTCCGGCTGCGAGGCACGGTTCGATTGAGAATAGTCAGGTTGTTTTAAAAATTGGAAATTAATTATGTTCTATTCTCAAAAAAATAAAATTATCACGGGAATAGCGGCTCTGTTTCTGGTTGGAGCGGGTGGTTTTTTACTGACTACTCATTTAATGGGCAAAGGCGAGAATGAGAATTATCCTCTTTTTCAATTTGAGGAGAGTGTCCAGAGTGCGGCTATTGTCTTAGGCGAGGATTATCAAAAATTTACCCATCCAGATTATGGTTTTTCAGTGGAGTATCCTCAAGAATTAAAGATTAAGGCCTTTGCCGAAGATAAGGATAGCCAAACAATTGTTTTTCAGAAAGAAGAAGAGAAATTCGGCTTTCAGATTTTTGTTAGTCCTTTTGAAGAGGGGGAGGTCTTGACTCAAGAACGCATCTTGGAAGATTTACCTTCAGCCATAATTGAAGAACCGCAAGAGGTTATTATTGGCGATGGAATTCACGCTCTCCTTTTTTGGAGTTTTGACCCGACCATAGGCAAAACAAGAGAAGTTTGGTTTCCTTATCAGGGCTATCTCTATGAAATAACCACTTATGCTCATTTGGATATTTGGTTGGCTCAAATACTTTCCACCTGGAGTTTTAATAATCTTTTCTAATTTTAGTAAATGGTATACTGGGATAGTTTAAAATGGTATACTGGGATACTTACTTGACTCTTAGGAGGAATTAACCTAAGCTGAAGATATGGTAGAGAAAAAAGCGGAGGGCAGGGAAGAAAAAGAGAAGATTTTGGAGGCGACCGTGGATGAAATCAGGGGCCGTTTTGGCGATGGAGCAATTATGAAATTAGGTGAGGCCAAACATGTTGATGTTGACGCTATCCCGACTGGCTCTATTTCTTTGGATTTAGCTTTAGGTGTCGGCGGTCTGCCCAAGGGCCGGATTGTTGAAATTTTTGGTCTGGAATCAAGTGGTAAAAGCACTTTAGCTCTTCATGCGATTGCTCAAGTTCAAAAAAAAGGCGGTTTGGCCGCTTTTATTGACGCAGAACATGCTTTAGACCCAGAATACGCTAAAAAATTAGGCGTTAAAGTTAATGATTTATTGATTTCCCAGCCCGATACTGGCGAACAGGCCTTAGAAATTTTGGAAAGTTTGGTTAAATCAGGAGCGATTGATTTAGCTATAGTTGATTCAGTGGCGGCTTTAACCCCTCGAGTAGAAATTGAAGGCGAGATGGGCCAAACGCATATTGGTTTGCAAGCTAGGTTAATGAGTCAGGCCTTGAGAAAGTTAACGGCCATTGTGGCTAAAAGCGGGACAACCGTAGTTTTTATTAATCAAATCAGAATGAAAATAGGGGTGATGTTTGGCAATCCTGAAGATACGCCGGGGGGCAAGGCTTTGAAATTTTATTCTTCAGTTCGGCTGGAACTGCGGCGGTCAGCTCAAATTAAGCAAGGCGACCAGATTATTGGCAATAGAATCAAAGCTAAAGTAGTTAAAAACAAGGTGGCTCCGCCTTTTAGACAAGCCGAGTTTGATATTTTTTACAATGAAGGCATTTCCCGCTTGGCTGATATTTTGAATACTGGTTTAAAATTTGGCGTGGTTAGTCGAAGCGGCGCCTGGTTCAACTATGATTCAGAGAAACTTGGCCAGGGCATAGAAGGGGCTAAGGCCTTTTTAAAAGAAAATCCCCGTTTGGTTACGGAGATTGTTAAGGGGATAAAAAAGGCGGTAAAGGAGCAAGGGTAGATGGAAAGGGTATGTATTTTAAGGCGCGTCCTTTAAATACATACCCTTTATTTTGTGGTGAATGGCAAAAGTCCCATAATACGGGCTTTTTTTATTGCCTTGGCTAATTTTCTTTGGTGTTTAGCACAAGTGCCGGTTCGCTTAGGCGGTAATATTTTTGCTTGACCAGAAATAAACTGACGGAGTAATTCAGTGTCTTGATAGTTAATTTCATTTATTTTTTGCTGGCAGAAATAACAAACCTTCATAAAATTTTAAAAGGGGATATCTTTGACATCAATCTCTTCTTTTCCGCCAGAGGCGGACTCGCCTTTGGCGAGATTTTCTGTTTTTTCATCTTCAACTTTTATTGGTTCTTCTGCTTCAATAACCGGGATTTCTTCTTGAGAGATGCTTGGCTGCTTTGGTTGTTCTGGTTGCTTCTGGTCTGTTTCTTCTTTGCTTGTTTCCAGGCCTGTTCTTGGTCCCATTTGCATATTATCAGCCACAATTTCAGTGCGGTATCTTTTTACCCCATCCTGACCCTGCCAAGAACGAGTTTGTAACCGGCCTTCAATTAAAACCAGACGACCCTTGGCTAAATAATTAGAACAAATATCAGCTAATTTACCAAAAGCAACTATATTATGAAATTCAGTTGCTTGTTGCCTGTTGCCATCTTGGTCATTCCAGATTCGATTAGTGGCTAGGCCAAAAGAAGCAACCGACTGACCAGAAGGCAAAGTTCTAACTTCTGGGTCGCGGGTTAAATTGCCAGCAACCATTGCTTTATTAAAATTCATATGTTTTGTCCTTTGTTTATTGTTTTAATATTTCCTCCAGTTTTTTATCCAGTTCTTCTATTTTGACTTTTTCTTTTTTCTCAAGAGTGACTTTATCTGGAACTGTTTTTTTTGAGAGAGGAATTTCTTGAGCGACTAATGGCTCTATTTTACTAGCTATCTGATAATCAATATCTTCTCGGACTGGTTTAGGTTTTGCTTTTTGTTTAAAGTTAATCAAATAACGGAGAATATCTTTTTCTAAATTTAGTTGTTGATTAAGTTGGCTAATTAGCTGACCAGTCAAAAGAAAATTAAAATTTAAATAAAAGGCCTCTTGATATTTTTTAAGAGGATAAGCTAATCTTTTTTTAAAATTAACACTGGACTTTTCTTTTTTAGAAAAAGAGCCTCCTTTGGCAATAATCCATTTTTCAATCTTTTGGCTGATTTCTTCTATTTTTTTCTGTTCAAGTAAGGGGGAAAAGAGACAGGTTAATTGATATTGTTTATTTTCTTCGGCCATAAGAATAAGGTAGCAGAAAAGGAGTTTGGGGTCAAGTTAGATCTTAAACTCGATGACATCGCCGTCTTGAACAATATATTCTTTTCCTTCAGTGCGTAGAAGACCTTTTTCTCGGGCAATTGACCAACTGCCCGTCTCAACTAATTTCTGCCAGTTGATTACTTCAGCCCGAATAAATTTTTCTTCAAAGTCGCTATGAACCACTCCGCCGGCTTGAGCAACCTTTAATCCATTTTTTAAGGTCCAAGCTCTTGTTTCCTGATTGCCTTTGATACTATAGAAAGTGATTAAATCTAAGAGTTTATAACAGGCAGTAATTAATTGATCTAAGCAAGAAGGCTCTAACTCAAGTTCTTTAATCTCTTTTGGGGTCAGTTCTGAAAGTTCAGCTTCATGTTTTAGATTTAAATAGATATTATTTCCAATCGGCTTAGTTTCTTTATCAACATTAAATACATAAATCATCGGCTTTTTTTCTAAATTTTTCATCATTAGTTCATTATTAACGATTTCGATATCTCGTTGTGGATCGGGCTGGCCTTCTACGTGAGTAATTTTTTCATTAACAAAATCTCTGACTACCTGGCAGATAGCATCTACTTCTTGAATACGGGCTAAGAATTGATTGCCTAAGCCTTCGCCTTGATGAGCGTTTTTAACTAAACCGGCAATATCAACAAATTCAATGACTGTTGGGGTATTTTTTTTGGGCTTGATAATCTTGGCAATCTTTTCCAAACGTTCATCTGGCACGGCCACCACGCCGACGTTTGGGTCAATGGTGCAGAAAGGGTAATTAGAAATATCCACTGCTTGTTTAGTCAGGGCTTTAAATAGAGTTGATTTGCCAACATTAGGCAAGCCGACGATACCAACAGAAAAAGACATATTCTTATTATATAATTATATCTTGGCAAAAATAAAAGGACAAGCTTTTTGCTTATCCTTTTTAATTAACCCTTCTTCTTTTTATTATTTTTGTTTATTTTATTGCCCAGTGTTCTTTCAGCCAGTTTTGCTTCTTTATATATTATCTTGGCGTCTTTTTCTATTTCTCTTAATGACTCATCTAATTTAGAAATAATATTTAATTTTCCGAGCATTCCTTTGCTTAGTCTATGAATCCGTTTGGAAAATCCACCTAAAGTTATTGAGCGGTTTCTGGTTAAATGGCAAAGTTCGTTAGAAACTTCTTCATCTCTTTGTGAAAGTATTTGAGCTATCTGGAGAAAATAATCAGTTTCTTCTGGGGAGAAATCTTTTTTTAATCTTGACTCCCGGCTCTTTGTTTTTCTTTTGATGATACCTTTCATCTGTTCGGCTGTTTTAAAATAGGTGCGTTTAGATTCAAGGGTTGCAATAATAATTTCGAAAACGGCCTTAATTTTCTTCTCTGATTGTTCGGGCATTTTAACCTCCTTTTTTCCAAATTAAATTGTTAAAAAAACTATTTTAAAGGATGGCCTCTAAAAAATTCCTGACCAGTCATCGGTTTTTTACCGGCTGGCTGGACTATCTCTAAAAACAAAAAGCCCTTCCTAGTGGGAAGAGCTGATTCTTGTTTTGTTTCAACTGCTTTAGCTTTTAAGATTTTAACTCTTAGTCCATTAAATTCAGTCCAAGCGCCGGGCCAAGGATAAAAAGCTCTGACTTGGCGGGCAATTTCTTGAGCGCTTTTTTGCCAATCAATCTGACCGTCTTGGCGGGTGAGTGTTTTTGTATAGCTGGCTTGGTTTTCTTTTTGCGGTTGGGGTTTAATTTTGCCTTGGAGATATTGAGGGAGAATTTCTATTAAAAAATTAGCTGCTCTTTGAGCTATTTTTTTCTCTAAAGTTTGGTAATTATCATCAGCTGTTATTTCCATATCTCTTTGGGCAATAATTGGACCATGGTCTATTTTTTCGTCCATTAATATAATAGTAATGCCAGTTGTTTTATCGTTATTTAAGATAGCCGTTTGAATAGGTGAGGGACCGCGATATTTTGGTAAAAGAGAAGGATGAAGATTAAGGCAACCTAAGCGAGGAATAGTTAAAATATCTGATGAAATAATCTTACCATAAGAAGCGACAATAATCAAATCTGGCTCTAATTTTGATATTTCTTCTGGGTTAAGAGTAATCGGTTTTCTGATAACCTTAACAAGATTATAGCCATTCTTAATTAAACTTTCCAGTGGATAGGCAGAAAATTGGGAGGTGCCGATGAAAATAATTTTAGCATTAGTCATTGGCTATTTTGTCAACAATTAAAATTCCGCTCAAATGGTCAACTTCATGCTGGATAATTCGGGCTAAAAGTCCCTTAGCTTTTATTTTAACTAATTGACCATTAATATCAAGTCCTTGAACAATAATTTTAATTGCTCTTTCAACTGGCAGAGAAATATTAGGCAAACTCAAACAGCCTTCTTCTATAATATCTTTTTTACGGGAAGTTTTTTTTATTTGAGGATTAATTAAAACCAAGGCCTCTTTATTTGGTTCTGGTTTAGCGATGATTATTTGTAGGAGTTGACCGACCTGAGAAGCCGCCAAACCAAGGCCATTATTAGTTTGCATTGTTTCAATCATATCTAAAACCAACCCCTTGATTTGAGTATTGATTTCTTTAATTTCTTTGGTTTGGCTTCTAAGAATAGGATTATTTTGACCAGTTTCAATTTTTATGATAGTCATAAGTTTATTATTTAATAATTCGCCACTCAATATCCGATTCTTGACCAACGAATTCTTTCCATTCGCCATCTGGGCTAATAACATACCATTTTTTCCTGGTGGCTGACCAAATCATTGGCTCGTCACGAAAAAATGGCTTCTTAACTATTTCTTTTGGTTTGAGTCGGTCTAATTCCAGCCATTTTTTAAAAACCGTTTCAATAGCATAATCTAAATTCCTTGACTTAGCCCATTTGGCTACTTTAGTAATGGCTTTTTTGGCTTCTCGGAGTGAACCGGCTAATTCTAAAAGCTGTTTAGCTGGTCTGGTATGGCGGGAATAAATTATTTTCTTTTTCTTAGCATTTTTTTTTACTTCAGTCAAACTTAGACCTTTGGTTTTAAAGTAGTAATTGATAATTTTCTGAATAGATGTTTCTTGGTTAGTAGACATATTTTAGACCAGTTTTTAGGCCAATTTGCTGGGCTTTTTCAATGGATTCCAAGGGAGTGGCAGGAAGCTTTTTCATTTTCCAGGAGACCTCTGGAAAAAATCTGGAAATATGCCAAGGCGTTTCCGGATCTAATTCTTTTTTAATAAATTGGCCAATTTTTTTTAACATTTTTTCCTGGTCAGTTAAACCAGGAATAATTAAAGTAGTTATTTCCAGCCAAATACCATTTTTTTTAAGCGCTTTAAGATTTTCTAAAACAGGTTTTAATCGACCAGCGCAATATTTTTGATAAAAACTTTCCTCAAATGATTTTAAATCTACATTAGCCGCATCTAAATAGGGAATAATCAGTTTTAGAGTTTGAGGACTCATAAATCCATTAGTTACCCAAATATTCTTGAGGCCTTTTTCTTTGGCTAATTTCATTGTTTCTAAGGCGTATTCCAAAAAAATAGTTGGTTCTGTATAGGTATAGGAGATGCTTGGGCAGTGACTGTTTAGAGCTTCTTGGACTATTTCTTTGGGAGTTAGATTTTGACCGCCTTGATTTGCTTGAGAAATCTGCCAGTTTTGGCAATTAGCGCAGCGGAAATTACAACCAACGGTAGCCATGGAATAAGTATAAGTATTGGGCAGAAAATGATAAAGCGGCTTTTTCTCAATTGGGTCAATATTGACTGCTATGGCTTTCCCATAAACCAAAGAATACAATTTACCATCTCGATTTTTTCTGACACGACAAATTCCTCTTTGGCCAGGTGAAATAAGACAATAATGGGCGCAAGCTTGACATTGAACCTTTTTGCCAGTAAGTTTTTTATAAAGTAGAGCTTCCTTCATCTATTTTCATTATAATCCTTCTTTGTTATAATTAAAAGTAAACATGAGGCACAGAATTTTTATTGCAATAAATTTACCCGAATCAATCAAGAAAAAATTATTGGAATTTCAGCGCCAATGGTCTGATTTACCGGTTCGCTGGACTAAAGAGCCGAATTTACATATTACTTTAGTTTTTCTTGGTTATCTTAGCAACGAAGAAATGTTGGAAATTTGTCGATTGACTCGCCAAGCAGCCCAAAAACATCAACCATTTGAAATAAAATTAAAGCGAATTTGCTTAGGCCCACCCGATAGACCAGCCCGAATGATTTGGCTAGAAGGAGAAGAGAATGACGCCTTGAGTCAATTGAAAAATAATTTAGAGGAAAAATTGCTTAATCACCGGGAAAATCGTCCTTTCCGAGTCCATATTACTTTAGCCAGAATTAGACAAGGAGAGTGGCGAAGTTTGCCCGATAATCCAGAAATAGATAAAGAAATTTCTTTAATTTTTCCAGTTAATTCAATAGAAATAATGGAAAGCTATTTATCAAGAAATGGTCCTGATTATACTGTTTTAGAATCAATCAAGTTATGAAAAGGGAAATTTTAGGGGTGAAAATAGATAATTTGATTATAGAAGAAGCTCTCCGGAAAGTAGAAGGCTTTTTAGAAGATGGTCAGCAGCATTATATTGTCACTCCTAATCCAGAATTTTTAGTCAAAGCGCAAAAAGATGAAGAATTCAGAAAAATTCTCAATCAAGCTGATTTAGCTGTAGCTGACGGCATAGGTTTAATTTTCGCTTCTTGGTTTTTGGGCCAGCCGCTTAAACAAAAAATCACCGGGACAGATTTAATGGAAAAAATTTGTCAGAAAGCGGCTCAAAAAAAATGGTCGGTTTTTCTATTAGGCGATAGAGAAGATAGTTTAGTCAAAGAAACAGCTGATCAATTAAAAAAGAAATATCCAGGATTAGATATAAAAACCGATCTTAAAGAGGCCTCTATATTATTTATTGCCTTTGGAGCGCCATGGCAGGAAAAATGGATTGCCCAAAATTTAAAAAAAATGTCTTCAGTTAAATTAGCCGTGGGAGTAGGCGGGGCCTTTAATTTTATATCTGGTCGAATTAGACGAGCGCCTAAGTTTTTCCAGCGATTAGGCTTAGAATGGCTTTGGCGGCTATTTTGTCAGCCCTGGCGAATTAAGCGTATTTTTAGAGCAGTGGTTATTTTCCCTTGGTTGATAATAAAAAATGGACTTATCAAACATTAAAAAAGCATATTTTATTGGCATAAAAGGAGTTGGCATGACAG
>CAZMCO010000015.1:0-4218 GCA_964565215.1 uncultured Candidatus Saccharibacteria bacterium
TGAATATCCTTAAATTTTTTCTTAAATTCTTTGTCAGACATTCTATCTAAATCTTTCCCTTCTAAAATATGTTCTCTCTTGAGTTTAAAACCGAGCTTCTCGGCTACGGCTCGGGCAGTCAAACGATGGTCACCCGTGACAATAATCGGCTTCATGCCAGCTTGTCGACACAACTGAATAGCTTCTTTGATGTCTTTCCTAATTGGATCGTGTAAGGCAAAAAAACCAACAAAAACCATTTTTTTATTTTTTTCCTCTTCAGCTGGCTCTATTTTCTGATTTTTAGTTTTTTGATAAGCTACGGCAATAACTCTTAATCCTTGTTTAGTCAAGCTTTCGTATTTATTCTTTAGCTTTTTAAAATCAGTCAATAATAAATCTTTTTTTTGACCATGACTGTCTAAGTAGGAAGACATTGATAAAACTTTTTCTGGCGCGCCGACTAGATATAAAATATTGTCTTCAGTCTTAGGGGTCATTTGACAAAGAGTAGCCGCATATCTATAAGTTGGCTCAAAAAGAAATTGGTCAATCTTGGGTTGTTCTGCTTCTAATTTTCTTTTAGAAAGCCCGGATTGAATAGCCGCTAAAAGGAGGGCTTTTTCGGTTGGTCGGCCGCGAATAATCCATTTTTTCATTGGCTCTTCAAAATTCTCAATAAAGGACTCGTTGCAGAGCAGAGCAATTTTCAAAGCCAGCATATGAGACTCTTGGAGTTTTTGTTTTGATTTTAGAAACAAGTCTTCTAAAATCTCACTGGCCGTATAAATACCAGATACTTCCATTTTCGCCTTGGTTAAGGTGCCGGTTTTATCAGTTAGAATTATTGAAGTGCTGCCTAAGGTCTCGGCGGAAGCTAATTTTCTGACTAGTCCCTTTCTTTTTAAAATTCTCTGCGTGCCTAAAGCTAAAATAACTGTCATAGCTATAGGCAGTCCCTCAGGGATAGCCGCTACGGCTACGGCAATAGCAATCTCAAACATTTCAACAAATTCCCCGCCAGTAAACATTCCTTCAATAAATATAGCTAAACAGATAATAACAATAATTAGGCCGATAATTTTACTAAAACGAGCTAATTTTCTCTGATAAGGAGTTTTTTTCTCTTTAGTTTCTTTGACTAATTGAGCTAATTGGCCAATTTCAGTTTTTAAGCCAATTTCAGTAACTACTGCCTTGCCCCAACCATCTTCAATAATTGTCCCCAGATGAGTCATGTTGTCCCGGTCAGCTAAAGGAGTCTTAGCTGGTAAAACCTCTTTATTTTTTTTAGCGGCTAACCATTCGCCGGTCAGAACTGATTCATTGAGTCGTAAATTATGGGACTCAATAATTCTGGCATCAGCTGGCACCTTATAACCAGCTTTCAGAAAAATAACATCACCGGGCACTAATTTTTCTTGAGTAATTTCTTTTTCCTGGCCATCTCGGAAAACGATTGTCTTTATCTTAAGAACTTTTTTTAGCTTGTTTAAGGCCTGGTTGGCTTTACTCTCTTGAAAATAACCAACAATAGTATTTAAAAAAACTGCCCCAAAAATAACAATGGTATCAGTATATTCATTTAAAACCAAAGTAATTACTCCAGCCACTAGTAGAATATAAATCAACGGACTTCTCAGCTGTTCTAAAAATAACTTGACCCTGGAAAAGGGCTTTTCTTCGGGAAGTTTATTGGAACCAAATCTTCTGGCTCTTTCTTTAACTTCTTTTTCAGTCAGTCCGGCTGGTCTTGACTTGACTTCCCGAAAAGTTCTCTCAATTGAAAAATTATGCCACGGCTTTTGCATATTAAGATTATACCACAGCCGATTAAGATAAATAAGCTAATCCATTGGCTAACAAAGAGACCTGAATAATGAGGATCAGCTAAAGGGGTGTTAGTGACTCGAGTAAAATCTAAGAAAAAACGAGCCAGGCTGTACCAAATTAAAAAAATGATAAAAAGTTGGCCTGGTTTTTTAAATTTATTTCGCAGGAGCCATAAAACAAAAAACATTATTAGAGCATTTAAAGCCAGATATTCAGCCACTGGATGGCGAAGCATACCGTCTGGCCATAAAATTGCCCATGGTAAATTAGTTATTGCTCCTTGGTGGTCATTGATTAAAGAACAGCCAATCCGGCCAATGAAAATCCCTAAGGCAATGGCTGGAATAACTAAATCAGCTATCTGATAAAAGTTTAACTTGCTTTTTTTAATATAAATCCAGCCAATAATTAAACCACCAAAAAACCCTCCGTAAAACATTAATCCCCCAGGACTAAATAGCCGAGCCCCAAGCAGTCCAGCTGAAAAAACTAAAATAATTAGCCAAAAAATCTTCTTTTGGTTAATTCCCTTTCTCTTAGCTTCTTTTAAGGTCAGACAAGAGCCAATCAAAAAAGCCAATCCTAAAAATAATCCCCAAGTATAAAGAGTAATCGGACCGAGTTGAATTTGAATATAGGAAAAATAGGGCATCATTTTTTGGAGTATCTAATCATTAATTCCTTGGCTTTAATCAAACTTTCTTTTGAAAGCTTTGGTCTGCTTCTGATTAAAATAGTCGGCCCGGGAAAATCTTTTGGCTTAATTAAAAGGTCGCCTTTTTGGGCTAAATTCTTAATCTCTTTATTCTCTACTTGATTCCGACCAACAATAATTTTGTTATCTTTAATCCAAAAATGGCGGCCTAATCTTAATAATTGAACATCGTTGCCTTGACAATCCGGCCATTGTTTAAAAAGTTCTTTGAGCCGTTGAGCAAACTGAAGGTCAGTTAAAAGACAGCCGCCGGCTGGCGTCGGATATTCTTTAATCCCCCATTTTTTAGCCAAAGCTATTTGTCTTTTTCTGCTCCGGCCAGAAATATCTAATAATTTATTTCTATCAACTAATCCATTTTTTTCTAGAATAGTTGGTTTAAGCAATTGAGCTGATAAGGGACGCAATAAATAACCTTTGAGTCTTGATTGTTTGGTAATTAATTCCAAGGCCTGTTTGTTTTGAGACATAGGCCGTTCGCCTAAAACCTCACCAGTGGCCACAAAATCAAACTTTTCTCTTTTCATCATTCCCTTAGCCTTTTTCAACATTAAAATATGGCAATCAATGCATGGGTTAATCGCTTTGCCATAACCATATTGAGGATTTTTAACCATAGCCAAGTGTTCATCAGAAAAGTTAATTATCTTTAATTTAATATTTAAATTTTTGGCGGCTTTTTTAGCTAAGTCAGAATTAAAAAAATAACTGACAAAAGTTAAGCCAGTTACTTTAGTACCTTGTTCCTGTAAAAGTTTGACAGCTAAGATAGAATCCAAGCCGCCAGAAAAGAGAAATAAGGCTCCAGTTTTAGCCTTTTTAGTTTTCATTGTATTTTTAATTATTCCACTATTTTATAAACCTCGTCGCCCTCTCTAACTTGCTGTTCAGTCTTTAAACCAATGGCATCCCCTTTTTTGGCTTTTTCTATATTTTCATGCTCTATTTGCATTGATTCGACTGTTTGCTCAAAATCACTAGTTGCCCCCTTAATGTGAATTTTTTCGCCTGCCTTCAATTCGCCGTCAGTAATCTCAATTACACCCACGCCTATATTGGTGAAATAGTGAGTAATTTTGCCGATTAATTTTTCTTCCATTCCATTTTTCACCTCCTTTCTCGTAGCCCCACGGGGAGTCGAACCCCGGTTACTAGCTTGAGAAGCTAGCGTCCTAACCACTAGACGATGGGGCCAATTATCTATAATCTACCACAAATAGCTATGTTTGTCCAATAAGTAATTTATCAGCTTTTTCCGGATGAGCCATAATTTCCTTGACTACTTTCTCTAAATGCATAGCTCGAGAACCCTTAATTAAAATAATATCTCCTTTGGCTAATTTTTCTTGAATTACTAAAGCAGCTTCTTTAGCTTGGGAAAATTTAAAAATTTTCTCTTGAGCTAGTCCCTGTTGTTGGGCTTGGTCAGCTATAAAGCGAGTTCGCGAGCCAATAGTGAAAAGTAAATCAACAACCGAAGCCGCCTTTTGACCTATTTGACGATGACCAGCTTCTGTAGCTTCTCCTAATTCTAACATATCTCCCAAGACGGCTATTTTTCTGCCAGGGAATTCTTCCAAGATTTCTAAAGCAGCCAGAGCAGCCGAGGGCGAAGAATTATAGCTATCATCAATAATCCAACTATTTTTAACTCCTTTAATTAAAAGATCATGCTGTCAGGGAAGAAGACG
>CAZMCO010000015.1:4228-11882 GCA_964565215.1 uncultured Candidatus Saccharibacteria bacterium
CCTTAATTAAATTGGTCCGACCGGCTAAAGAACGGTATTTTCTCAAGGCATTAGAAATTTCAACCAGATTCAAACCAAAGTTCAAACCAACGACGGCGGCAACAGCCGCCGCATAGGCCTGCTGTTTGCCTAAAACTTTACTTAATTTAATTGGAATAACATTTCCCTGATAATCTAATTTAAAATTTACGCCGAAATCCCCTTTTTCTAATCTGCCAGCTGGTAAAGAAAATTGAAAATTGAAAATTTTAAGATCGGCTCCTCCACCAAAACCATATTGAATCATCTTAACTTTTTCCGGTAAATCATCACCAATCATTCTGACTGATAAATCATCGTAATTTAAAACAGCTAAACCATTTTTACTCAAACTTTTGACTAAAAGAGCTTTTTCTTTAATTAACTTTCCTTTCTCAGGAAAGAATTCCAAGTGGCTGGGAAATTGACCAATGGCTGTAATAATTCCTATTTTTACCGGAATAAAATCAACTAAATATTTCATATCACCCGGCCGGTCAACGCCTATTTCTAAAACTAAAATCTCTGGATAATTTTCTTTCCCTAAAATGATTAAACCGGCCTTGAAAAAGTTTTTAAGCCAAGCGAATAAGGAACGACTGCCTGTCTCTAATCCCAAAATAGTCAAAGGAACGCCTATTTCATTGTTATAATTTTTCACATTCCTTCGTACCCGAAATTGTTTTTTAAGGACATGATAAATTGCTTCTTTAGTACTTGTTTTACCAACGCTGCCGGTCACGGCAACAATCTCTGGCTGATGTTGCCAAAGAACTATTTTAGCGAGAATTTTAAGAATAAATTGGAGAATTTTTCTCATTTTTATTGAGGTGGTATTTCTAAATAATTAAAGAGGTATTCGGCTATTTTTTTAAAAACTGGACTAACTGAATCAGCCGCAAAACGAATACCTTGTGGATTATCTAATTTAATTAGAATAATAAATTTAGGATTAAAAGCTGGGGCAAAACCAACAAAAGTATGAATGGTCTCTTCTTCGAAATAACCACCATTTTCTAAATCAGGCACTTGGGCTGTCCCGGTCTTACCGGCTATATTATAACCAGCCACTTGAGCTGGTTGACCATAACCATTTTCTACCACACTAACTAGCATCTTAGTCAGTTCTTCAGCAGTTTGTGGAGAAATAACTTCCTTAACCATTTGAGGCTCTTTTTCAATTTCTTGACCGTCAGGTTGAATCATCTTGGCAACAATAAAAGGACGCATTAGCTTGCCTTGGTTAGCAATAGCTGCCAAGGCAGTAATTAAGCCCAAAGGAGTAACTGTAATTCCCTGGCCAAAAGAAATATTAGCCAAATTTATTTCTCGACCAGGGCCAGTAAATAAATTAAAAATATCACCACCAACTTCGCCAGTTAAATCTATACCAGTCGGCTGATCAATATTGAATCGCTGAATATAATCCCGAAAAATATCCTGACCGATTTTCTGCTGAACAAAGACGGCTCCCGTATTAATAGATTTTTCTAAAATCTGGATCATTGTCTGACGACCATAGATCCTTCCATCAACATTACTAATCGTACTCCCTTTAATTCTAATCTGTCCTTTATCTTGGTAAGTGGTTTCCGGAGTAATTTGACCACTATCTAAGCCAGCTGCCATAGTAATCGGTTTGAAAACCGAACCCGGCTCATAAACTTTTTGAATTGATGAATTTAGAAAAATATCAATATTTTCTACTTGACTGTATTCATTGGGGTCGAAATTTGGCCAATTAGCCATGGCCCGGATAGCTCCACTAGTTGGGTCCATAACAATAATTGTTCCTTCTTGAGCCTGCCATTTTTCAATCAACTGCTTTAATTCTTTTTCTACTTTAAACTGAATATTTTGATCAATAGTTAAAATAAGCTGGGAGCCGTTTTGGGCTGGTTTTAATTCTTGTTTAAGCGAGGGTATCCAATAGCCGCTAGTATCTTTTTGCCCACTTAGAAATCCGGCCTGGCCTTTTAAATTATCTTCGTAATAACTCTCTAGGCCATACTGGCCAACTTTTTTTTCTTCTTTTATACCGACAAAACCATTTAAATGACAAGCCAGCGAATTATTAGGGTAATAGCGCCATACCTCTGAAACTGTTTCTAAACCGTTAACCTGCCAACTTTCTATCTCTTGAGCTATCTGGTGACTAACTTTATGTTTTATTGGTTCATAAGGATCATCTGCTTTATCCATCCTTTGTAAAATGGTTTCTTTTTCTAAATTAAGAAGTTGAGCTAATCTATTAGCTAAATCCTCTTTTTCTTGATTAGCAATATCCTTAGGAATAATATAGACCTGATAAAATTCTCTATTGATAGCTAAAGGATAATAGTTTTTTTGATTGTTTCGCCGACTATCGGACAAATCTTGAATAAAAATTTCGCCCCTTTGAGGAAATAACTTTTCATAGATTTCATGCTGATCTTGAGCTAAAACACTATAATAATTATATTGTAGAATCTGAAGAGAAAATAAGCGGGCTAAAATCCCGCTACCTACTACAAAAACGATAATTATTAACAAGGAAATCCGCCAATGACTCATAATTTCTGATTCATTCCCTGACAGCGACTGCCCTTTCTTCCTCTAAATAAACAATCTCACCTCCTTCAACCATATTCAAGGATTGAATCAATTCTTCAAGATTAGGCAAGGATTGCCAAAAAGTAATTTTTATCTCTAATTCTTGATTTTTTATTTCCAGTTCATTGAGATATTCTTCTTGTTCTCGAATCTGGTAGCTAGATTCAACTAAGCCATTTGTCTGAATAAGATAAAAAAATCCTAAACAAAAAATAGAAAAAATAATCAAGATGCTTAAAATAGTCAAACCCTGATTATGGTTAGGTTTAGAAAATATTTTTGATTTGATGTATCTAGTCATAATTTTACGGCAACCCGAAGTTTAGCGCTGCGGCTGCGGGGATTTAAATTTACCTCATTATCAGTAGGTCTAACTGGTTTTTTAGTTAAAATTTTTAAATTTACTTCTTTGGCTTCTTGTTTAAAAAAGTTTTTTATAATTCTATCTTCCAAAGAATGGAAAGAAATAATTGCCAATCGGCCATTTTTTTCTAATATTTCTAAAGCTTGAGGTAAGGATTTTTTTAAATTATTTAACTCGTCATTAACAGTAATTCTTAAAGCTTGAAAAATACGAGTAGCTGGATGAATTCTTGTCCGGGGAACAATTTTTATTATCAAATCAACTAATTGTTTAGTCGTTTTAATTGGCCGGGTTTGCCTAATTTGACAAATTATCTTAGCGATTCGACCAGCATACCTTTCCTCTCCGTATTCTTGAAATACTCTGATTAACTCTTTTTCTGGCCATTGATTAATTATTCCTTCAGCTGTTAATTGACCGTTATCAACTCTCATATCCAATGGTTCATCTTTTTGGAATGAGAATCCCCGACCTTTTTTTTCAATTTGCCAGCTGGACATCCCTAAATCAAACAAAATTCCATTAATTGGATAGAAATTATTCTCCTTAACTATTTGCTTTAAATCAGCGTAATTCCCTCGGACCAAAATAATATTATCCTGAAACTTAAGTTTTTTAAAAACTTCTTTATCTAATTCAATTCCTAAAACTTTTCCCATGGGAGCGACTTTTTCTAAAATGGGAATTGCGTGCCCGGCAAAACCAATTGTGCAATCAATAAAATTTTGACCAGGTTTTGGATTCAGAGAATCCAAGACTTCTTTTAAAAGTACTGGAATATGACTCATTGTTTTAAACCCCTAAATCTCCTAATCTTTGGGCAATATTACCTACTTCTTTTTCTGTTTTCTGTTTGTAATTTTCCCATTTTAGTTCATCCCAAATTTCTAATCGGTTATAAACACCAACGATAACAACATTCTTTTTTAAAGAGGCATATTTTTTTAAATAATCAGGCACCAGGATTCGGCCTAGTTTATCAAATTCTAGAGAGACTGCTCCAGCTAAAATAATTCTATTAAATCCTCGAACATCAATTTGTCCACTTGGCAGCTGAACAAGTTTTTTAGCCATGCCTTGCCATTCTTTTAATGGATAAAGAGCTAAACAATTGTCTAATCCCCTGGTTAAAACTGCTCCTTTGCCTAATTCCTTTCTTAATTTAACTGGAATAGCTAATCTTTTTTTAGTATCAATAGTATGTTTATATTCTCCAATAAGCATAGTTTTCCACAATTTTACTCATTTATCCCCACTTTTATCCACAAGCAATGACCTTATCCCCATTGTATGTCACTCAAACTCCCCTGTCAAATACTAAATTATTAAACAGAATTTACTTAATAAAACAAAAAAATGACTTAACTAAGCCATTTTTAATAATTTTGCTCTTTTTTTCGTCCACAGATTATCCCCATTTACCAAAAATAAGTATTGAAACAGCAATTAAGGAAACAATTAAGGTGAATGGCAATCCTGGCCAAAAAGAAAGTCTTTTTTGATAATGAATTTCTTGATGAATCAAAAACAAAACCCTAAGCCATTTAATATTAAAATTATAATAGAGAAGGCTTAAAAAATCAGGTAAAAGAGCAGCTATTATGCCAATTAAAATAAAAAGTTTTTGAGGAGAAGACCAAATTAAGATTAAAACAAAAAAACCTCCCAAAGCAAAATCCAGACATATTTTTTTAAGATGTTTTGATTTAAAAATCTTAAGGTCAGATAAATAGTCCCAATGAGGCAAAGCGTCAAGTAAATAATGACTAAATAATCCTAAAATAAAAACCGACCAAGGGTTATTAAATTGACTACCAATGGCCGCCCCGACTAACATATGAGGAGTAATGATCATAAAAAAATGGGCGCATCTGGATTCGAACCAGAGACTTCTATCGTGTGAGGATAGCGCTCTAACCACTGAGCTATGCGCCCATTTAAATTTTTAATTTATTTATTAACTTTTCGTGAGGTTTCTCTAAAATATCCCGCAAGAATCTATCAAACATATCATAACGATAATTAAAGTCCTCTGTAGAAAAAACAACATAATCAATTTCCTTGCCTACTTCTGCTTCCAAATCTCTTAAAAAATTAGTTAATTTCTTCTTCTTCATTCTATCGCCGACTATTAAAAGATCTATTCGTGAATTTTCTAAATTAAGGAAGATACCAGAAATAACGGCTAATTTGATTATCCCTAAGCCTTTTAAGCGGCTCAACATCTTTTCCCTGGAAGCAGGACTGGATTTAAGGACTAATGTTTTTAACTCTTTATAAAAATCAAAATCAGGGTTAATAAAATAAAACTTGATATTTCCCTTAACTCGACTACTAAGTAGATCAATATTTTCTAACTTTTTTATTTGTCGACGACAAGCCCGAACATCACTTTTAACTCGTTTAACTATTCCTTTTAATCTAAAAGATTCTTCCGGATTGCGGAGAAATAACTTAAGCAATTTAACTTTAATTGGCGAGTCAAAAAGTTGTTCCAAAATTTCCTTTGACATATTACTTTAATTCTACTACTGCTCCAGCTTCTTCTAATTTTTTCTTAAGTTCTTCTGCTTCTTCTTTTTTTAATCCTTGCTTAATTACTTTAGGAGCTCCATCAACTAAATCTTTAGCCTCTTTTAATCCCTGGCCGGTAATTTCTTTAACTACTTTTATCACTGAAATTTTCTGCTCACCGGGCTCTTTTAATTCTAAATCAAAACTGGTTTTTTCTTCAGCGACTCCTCCATTTGAAGCTGGGCCGCCAGCGGCCGAGGCAGCTGATGTAATTGGCGCAGGACTAACGCCAAACTTTTCTTCTAAAGCCTTAACTAATTCGGCTAAATCAGAAACGCTAAGTTCTTCAATTTGTTTTATTAAATCTTTAAACTTAGCTGGTATTTTGATTTCTTTAGTTTCTTTAGTCATAATATTATATGCTACATGACTTTAGTATAAAAGTCAATTTTCTTAAATTGCCTTGAAGAGTATTAGATAAACCAGAAATAGGCGCTCTTAAACAGCTAACCAATCTAGCTAATAGTTCTTCTCTGGCAGGTAGCTTAGCTAAATTTATAATTGCCTCATCTTCTAAATATTTTTCGTTAAATAAACCAGTTAAAATTTTTAATGACTCATTCTCTTTAGAAAAGTTATATAAAATTTTAGCTGGTAAAATCTCGTCTTGATAACCAAAAACTAAAGCCAGCTGACCAGGTAATTCCTTGGCTTTGATATTTTTTAAATCAGCTTTTTCTAAAGCTAAATTAACTAAAGTTTTTTTAACTACTTGGCAATCTATTTCTTTTTCCTTTAATTGACGACGTAGTTCCTGAAATTGATTAACGGTTAAGCCAGTATAGTCAAAAAAAACAACTGTTTTTTGACGAGAAAATTTATCAGCTAAATCATTGATAATTTCTTGTTTCTTTTTTTTTGATATCATAAAAAAATCTATGGGCTAGCCATAGATAAAAAACTTTTGCCTCAATAGGTCTTAAACGCCTATTATCTATGGCTGTTTTAATTTTATTCTATTCTGAAAAAGATGTCAAGTTTCTAAATACTTAGCTTTATTTTGATTGTGTTCGTCCAAGGTCTTGCTGAAAACTGTCTGGCCATCAGGCTTTGATAAAAAGAAATAATAATCACTGGCCTGCGGATAGATAGCTGCTTTAATCGTTGAAAGACCGGGATTACAAATGGGACCCGGCGGCAAACCAATATTTTGATAAGTATTATAAGGCGAATCAATTTTAGTATCCTCAATAGAATAACGCCACTTATCTATACTTAGAGCATAAGCAATGGTAGCACAAGATTCCAAGGGATAATTATTTTTTAATCGCTTCCAAAAAATTCCTGAGACGATTTGCCTGTCTTGGTCAGTCAGCACTTCTTTTTCTAATAAGCTGGCCATAGTAATAATTTCTTCAATCGTTTTTTCTTGTTTGACAATTTCTTCTCTTAAGTCTTTATCTAATTTACGAACAAAATTTCCTCTCATTTTAATAACTATCTCTTCTAAGGTTTCTCCTTGATTAAAACGATAAGTATCGGGAAATAAATATCCTTCTAATTGAGATTTTTTTGATAATTCTCCAATCTTAATCAAACCAACCTCGGCCAAGCGCTGATCAATTTGTTTTAAGGTAAATCCTTCAGGAATAGTCACTTGAATTTCTTGAGAAACTGCTTCTCCCTTAACTATTTTCTGAGCTATTTGAGGAATATTTAAAGAAGGACTAAGAGTATATTGACCAGCTTGTAATTGAGCCGTCCATCCTTTATAAAAGACATAATATTCAAAAAGATCTTTATTTCTAATCAACCCGACTTTTTCTAAGTTAGCGGCAATCTCTTTTGAGCCCTCTCCTTTTTCTATAATAAAAGTTTGTTCAGCTGACTGATTGATTAAAGGAGTAATAATTTGATATCTAATAAAAAAACAACCACTAACTAAACAAAATAAGATAAATAGAGAAATTAAAAAGAAAATAAACTTTTTTTTATTGATTATTCTCATTATTTCTTAATTAAGGGGACAAAAACAAAACCAGGATACTCTTTTTCTTCAAACTTATTTTTTCCTTTTTTAACCACTAACCAAATACTGTTCTTAATTGGCGCGACTAAACGGCCTTTAATTTCTAATTGGTCTTTCCATATTTGAGGCATTTTTTC
>CAZMCO010000016.1:0-8643 GCA_964565215.1 uncultured Candidatus Saccharibacteria bacterium
AAGTCTGGGCATTAGAAGGTTATGGTGCAGCTCATACTCTTCAGGAAATGCTGACAATTAAGTCAGATGATATCACTGGCCGGGCTAATGCTTATGATTCAATTATTCGGGGCAAACCGATTCAGGCGCCGAATGTCCCGGCTTCTTTTAATGTTTTAGTCAATGAATTAAAGGCCTTAGGCTTAGATGTGGAGTTAGTCGAGAAGTAGCCCGAGGTGCGTCCTTAAAATACATACCCTTTCCATCTAAAATTCTTCAATAAATGGATATCTTAAGAGTATCGTTGGGCAAGGGTATGTATTTTAAGGACGCACCTCTAATCTATGTCAATTAAAGTATCTGATTTTAAATCTATTAAATTAAAGCTGGCTTCGCCAGATGAGATTTTGAATTGGTCTTACGGCGAAGTTACAAAACCAGAGACGATAAATTATCGGACTCAAAGAGCTGAAAAAGACGGCTTGTTTTGCCAGAAGATTTTTGGTCCGGAAAAGGACTGGGAGTGCGCCTGCGGCAAATACCGCCGAATTCGCTATAAAGGAATTATCTGTGATAAATGCGGCGTAGAAGTAACCCGGGCGACGGTGCGGCGGGAAAGAATGGGCCATATCTCCTTGACTGTGCCGGTTTCTCATATTTGGTTTTTACGGGGAGTCCCTTCTAAGATTGGCTTGGTTTTAGACCGGTCAGTTCAGGATTTAGAAAAAATTATTTATTTTGCCGGCTATATTATTACTAAAATCAATGAAGAAGAGAGAAATAAAGTCATTGAGGCAATCAAGAAGGAATATAAGAAGAAGTTAAAAGGCGGCCAGGCCAAAAAGCTTAGAGAACAGCGGGATGCGGCTATTCGCGAGGTAAGAGGTCTTTATCAGCATGAGATACTTTCAGAAATTGAATATCGCAATTTCAGTTTGAAATATAGCCAAGTTTTTGAAGCAGGCACCGGAGCCGAGACCTTGAGGGAAATTTTTGCCAAGCTTAATTTAGAGGCCTTAGCTAAAGAACTGACCAACCAAGCCCAAAAAGCCAGTACGCTTTTAAAAAGAAAAATCCTTAAACGACTCCAGTTGATTGAAGGAATAATCAGGGCAAAAATTAGACCAGAGTGGATGTTTTTGACTTCTTTGCCGGTTTTGCCGCCTGATTTAAGGCCAATGGTTCAATTAGACGGCGGTCGCTATGCTACTTCTGATGTCAATGATTTGTATCGCCGGGTGATTAACCGCAATAATCGCCTGAAGCGTTTATTGGAGCTAAAGGCACCGGAAGTCATCTGCCGCAATGAGAAAAGGATGCTTCAGGAAGCAGTTGATGCTTTAATTGATAATACCAGTCGTCGCGGCCAGGTAATGGTTGCCGCTTCAACTGGTCAAAAACGAGTTCTCAAATCATTGGCTGATATGCTTAAGGGAAAACAGGGTCGCTTTAGGCAAAATCTTTTAGGTAAACGAGTAGATTACTCGGGTCGGTCAGTAATTGTTGTCGGGCCGGAGCTAAAGCTTCATCAGTGCGGCTTGCCTAAACATATGGCCTTGGAGCTTTTCAAGCCGTTTGTTATTAATAAATTGGTTGAGCGCGGTCTGGCTCATAATGTCCGGGGGGCTGGCCGGTTGATTGAAGAAGAAACAAATGAGGTTTGGAGTATTTTAGAAGAGGTTATTAAAAATCGCTATGTTCTTTTGAACCGAGCGCCAACCTTGCATCGTTTAGGTATTCAGGCCTTTCAGCCGATTTTAATTGAAGGAAGCGCTATCCAAATTCATCCGATTGTTTGCCGAGCTTTTAATGCTGATTTTGACGGCGACCAAATGGCTGTTCATTTACCCTTGGGCAAGGAAGCGCAAGCGGAAGCCAAGGAAATAATGCTTTCTTCGAATAATCTTCTTAAACCAGCCACTGGTCAGCCAGTAGCTATCCCTACTCAGGATATGGTTTTAGGTTGTTATTGGATGACTAAAATTGAAGATGATTTGCCCGGTCAAGGGAAAATTTTTAGCGCTTCCCAGGAAGCTCTCTTGGCTAAACATTTTGGTTATGTTCATTTGAAGGCCAAGATTAAGGTGCGAATAGGAAGCAATCATGAACTTATTGAGACCTCGGTTGGCCGGATTATTTTCAATGAACCATTACCGCCAGAAATGGGTTTTGTCAACAAGACAATGAATTCCCGAGAACTGCGCAAGTTAATTTCCGAATTAATTAGTAAATGCGGCCTTAAGAAAACAGCTTTAATTTTGGATAGAATTAAGAGAATGGGTTTTAAATATGCGGCTGATTCAGGAATAAGCTGGGGAATGAATGATTTGCGGATTCCTCGAGAGAAAAAGGCCTGGCTTAAAGAGGCCAGTCGCCAAGTAGAAACGATTCAAGATCAATATAGTAATGGCTTATTGACTGATTTGGAAAGAAAATCTCGGATTATTGAGATTTGGCTCAATCTCACTGAAAAAATAGCCCAGCAGACGCGGAAAATTTTAGACCGGAAAGGTTCTATCTTTAATATCTTTGATTCTGGAGCGAGAGGTTCTTGGGGCGCTTTGACTCAAATGACTGGCATGAAGGGATTGGTTGTTAACCCAGCCGGCGAGACCATTGAATTACCGATTAAAAACTCCTACAAAGAGGGCTTTAATGTTTTGGAGTATTTTATTTCCACCCATGGCGGCCGAAAAGGAATGGCTGATACTGCCCTAAAAACAGCCACGGCTGGCTATTTAACTCGGCGTTTAGTTGATGTTTGTCAAGAAGTAGTTGTTCGTCAAGAGGACTGCGGCGATAAGGAAGGAATTTATATTTATCGCCAAGATGAAGAAAATATGGGCAATTCCTTAGCTTGGCGGATTGTTGGCCGGGTCGCTTTAGAAAGAATTAAGGGGTTAGTCAAAAAAGGACAAATAATTGATAAAGAAACAGCTCAAAAGATAGACCAAGCCGGTCTTGATAAAATCATGGTTAGGTCAGTAATATCTTGTCAGGCAACTGATGGTATTTGCCAGAAATGTTATGGTTATGACCTGGGAAGAAATGAACTAGTTAGAACAGGGGAGGCAGTCGGTATTGTTACAGCTCAAGCTATTGGCGAGCCAGGCACCCAATTGACTCTGCGGACTTTCCATACTGGCGGAGTGGCTGGCGGTCAAGATATCACTCAAGGTTTACCGCGAGTAGAAGAAATTTTTGAAGCTAGATCGCCTAAGGGCAAAGCAATTATTTCAGAAGTTGATGGCCGGGTTAAAAATATTGTTAAAAAAGGCAAGCAAATAATTATTCAGATAGAGCCAAGCGAAATAAATAAAAAGAAAAAAGAAAAAATACTGGAATACAGCTTACCAGCCGGAATTGGCCTCCGACTTGAACAGGGTGATTTAGTGGTCAAAGGACAGCAAATAACCGAAGGCCATATTGATTTGAAAGAATTATATAAAGTGGCTGGCCAAGAAGCAGTTCAACGATATATTATTAAAGAAGTTCAGCAGATTTATACTTTCGCTGGCGAGAATATTAATGATAAACATATTGAGATGATTATTCGACAGATGTTCTCCCGAGTCAGGGTCGATGATTCTGGTTCGACTAATCTTTTAGCTGGTCAGGTAATTGAACGAGGTCATTTTCAGAAAGAAAATGAGAAAGTGTCTAAAAAAGGAAAACCAGCTACGGCTCAACCATTGCTTTTGGGCATTACCAAGGTTTCTTTGACCACTGACAGTTTTCTTTCAGCGGCTTCCTTTCAAGAAACAGCCCGCGTTTTAATTAATGCCAGCATTCAAGGAAAAGAAGATAACTTGAGGGGATTGAAAGAAAATGTAATTATTGGTAAACTAATACCAGCCGGTACAGGCCTCTAAAGACATGGCTAAAAAAAAGCAAAAAAAGCCAAAAAAGGCCAAGCTAAAAGGCAAAAAGCCAACCTTGCGCTCTGAAACTAAGAAAGGCATTTTAGCTATAGTTTGTTTTGCTTTGGCTATTTTAAGTTTTTTAAGTTTTTTTGGCGGGGCTGGTCTTTTTGGCCGATACTTTGTTCAAGCTGGTCGCTTTCTCTTTGGTCAGGCCCTTTTTCTTATTTGTTTAACTTTTTTGTTAATCGGTTTGGCTGCTTTAATTCTGAAACAGGTTTATAAGATTATTTTCATTGGCGCAATTGTTTTTGTTTTAAGTATTTTAGGCATTTTTTATGTCATCAGCGAGGCTGGCGGTTATCTTGGTTTGATTATTGGTTATCCTTTGGTAAAATTTTTAGGTTTTTGGGCCAGTTTGATTATTCTTTTGGCTCTTTTAATAATTTCTATTTTAATTACCTTTAATATTCCGCTTATTCCTTTAAAAAAAGAAAAAGAAAAAGAAGAAATTAAGCCAATTCCCTTAGGAGAAAAGCTGCTCAAGGCATTAAAACCAAAGAAAATAGAGAGTCAAGAACAAATAGTTAGTCAGCCAGAGAAAGAAGATGCAGAAACTTTGGGAGATTCTTTTTCAACTGAAAAGGCTATTCAATTTAAGGCGACAGATTTCAAGCTGCCGCCTCTTGATTTCTTGGAAAAAGATAAAGGACAACCGACCAGTGGAGACATCAAAGCCAATATCAACATTATTAAACAAACCTTGGAGAATTTTAATATTGAGGTAGAAATGGCTGAAGTTAGTATTGGGCCAACCGTTACCCAATATACTTTAAGGCCAGCTCAAGGAGTAAAACTTTCTCAGATTACTGCCTTGCAAAATGATTTGGCTTTAGCTTTAGCAGCTCATCCTCTTCGCATAGAAGCGCCGATTCCTGGTCGTTCTTTAGTTGGCATAGAAATTCCTAATCGGTCGGTTATTTTAGTTCGTCTGCGAACGCTTTTAGAAAGACCAACTTTTCAAGAATCATCGTCTTCTTTAACCTTTGCCTTGGGCCGTGATGTAGCGGGTAATCCGATGTTTGCTGATTTGGCCAAGATGCCTCATCTATTGGTGGCTGGGGCAACTGGCACTGGCAAGACCATTGCTTTGAATAATTTAATTATTAGTTTGCTTTACCGAAACTTTCCCGAGACACTTAAATTAATTCTGATTGACCCCAAGAGAGTGGAATTAACTACTTATGACTCTATTCCTTATCTGTTAGCGCCAGTGGTTGTCCAAGCAGATAAAGCTGTTAGTTCTTTGCGTTGGGCCGTCAGCGAGATGGAACGGCGTTTTGAGGTTCTCCAGGAATCTGGCCAGCGCGATATTAATGCTTATAATAACAGCAATCAGCGATTACCTTATATTGTCATTGTTATTGATGAATTGGCTGATTTGATGGCTTCTCATGGTCGAGAAGTAGAAGCGACTATTGTTCGATTAGCTCAAATGGCTCGGGCGGTTGGCATTCATTTAGTTGTTTCCACTCAAAGACCTTCCGTGGAAGTGATCACTGGGTTAATTAAGGCAAATATTACTTCCCGAATGACTTTTCAAGTAGCTTCTCAAGTTGATTCGCGAACGGTTTTAGACATGGCTGGAGCAGAGAAATTATTAGGTAATGGCGATATGCTCTTTTTAGCTGGCAATACAGCTAAGCCGCGCCGGGTTCAAGGAGCTTATGTTTCTGATAAAGAGGTTAAAAAAGTGGTTGACTATTTAAGAAAAGCCAGAGAAGCAGAGTATAATGAGGAAATAGTAGTTGATCGCGGTCCTTCAATCAAAACCGTTGGTTCAGAAAGAGATGACGAATTATATGAAGAGGCTAAAGAGGTTATTATTCAAGCAGGCAAGGCCTCAGCTTCTTTACTGCAGCGTCGTTTGCGGATTGGTTATGCTCGGGCGGCTCGGTTATTAGATATTTTAGAGGGACAAGGCGTAGTTGGTCCAGCTGATGGAGCTAAACCCAGAAAGGTCTTTATAGACGAGGGAGAAGAAATAGATATGGAATAATTGAAAATTGAAAATTAGAAATTAAAAATTACCCTTTGGGGTATTTTTTTATCCACAATTAACCCTAATTATATTAACAATTTATCCACAGAAGAGGACTTGACAGGGCTTTGTGTTTTCTCTTATAGTATAAAATAGAATACTGGTATACTGGAATACTTAAAAATCCAGTAAAATTTGTTCTTTTGTAGTTCTTTGAAGTAGTTCTTTGGCCAAAGAAAGAAGAAAAATAGTCGTAATAGATGTTTTAATTTCTCTTTCGCCCTTTGAGAAATTAGACTAAAAGCGGCTGATAAACTTTGAGGGGTAACCTCAATATCTAAGAGGTTATCCCTCAATCATTAAAAAATAAAATAAAAAGGGCGAATCAATCATTATTAGTAAAAGGGCGAATCTTTACTCAAAAGGGCGAGAAGCCTTTTTTTGTTTGTTTTATTAATATGAGCCCAAAGAAATATTCTCTTAATGATATCTTAAAAAGAATAGACCGCAATAAAACTACTTTGATTCGCTGGGAAGAAGCCGGTTTAATCCCCAAAGCCAGAAGAGACGTTCGCGGCTGGCGTTATTATTCCCAAACAGAGGCGGAAAATATTGTTAATCTGATTAAAAAGACCAATTATTTTAAAGAAACTACTAAGGAAACTACTAAAGCTCAAAAATTTGAGACCAAAATAGAAGAAAAATTAATTGGTCAAGGGAAATACTGTCTTAAGGACATCTTAAAAAGAATAGACCGCAATAAAACTACTTTGATTCGCTGGGAAGAAGCCGGTTTAATCCCCAAAGCCAGAAGAGACGTTCGCGGCTGGCGTTATTATTCCCAAACAGAGGCGGAAAATATTGTTAATCTGATTAAAAAGACCAATTATTTTAAAGAAACTCCTTTGAAAGAAACTCTCTTGGAAGTTCAAGCAGCTAAGCCGCCAGTTTTCAAACCCAGTCTCATTAAGTTTTTAGAAAAGTTTCTTAGTCAACCCATTGATAAGGGGTTGGCTTTTATTGACTGTTTTATTCTTCATCTGAACAGAATTAGTCAAAGAGTTATTCCCCAATATGCTCGCTTAACTAAATTACTTGAAAGATATATTGACAACCTAATTAACCACGTCTTTCAAATTGGTCAAAAACTCAAGCCCTCGCCAAAGTTTAGTCAGCCAAAATTTGTCTTAAGCAGCGCTTTAATAGCTTTATTGTTGATTAGCTTAATTTTCTTTTCCAATCCTCAAGCCAGAGCTTCCCTGACTAATTGGACAGCTGAATCTATTCAGAATCTAGCTGATAATGGAGAGAAAATAGCTGATTTTATCTTTGGCCAAGAGCAGCAAGTCTCTGTCGTTTTAAATAACTCACCCAAATTCTTCTCTGAAAAATTTAAGCAAGGACTTACAAAAGTCCAAAAAGAGTCTTCTTTTACGTTTTCTTATTTTAAGAAATCATTAAAGAGGACTGTTTTTGTAATTAAAGCAGTTGGTAATTTGCCTCAAGAAGTAGATAATTCTTTTCAACAAGCTATTCAAAAGAACGAAGAGCTTAAGTTAAAATTAAAATTCAGCGTTAAGAATCTACCTAAAGAGATTCAGAAAACAAAAGAGAATTTATCTTTAGGAATAAGGCAGGGCTTTGACTTTGCTTCAAGCAAAGTCAAAGCTTTGGCTTATCAAGCCCCAACTCTTCCTCATTTAGTTTATCAATGGGGGAGAGTTAAATTAACAGATTTACCACGTCTGGCCAAATACTCTTTAACTGAAGCAATGGATGAATCTAAACAAAAAATTCTTCAACTAGGCCTTAAGATAAGAGGAACTCCAGCCAGTTTAGCAGAAAGCCTTAGTCAATTTAACCAGCAACTTTCCCAAAAAATCACCGTTACTTCTCAAACTATTAAAAGCAAACTTGGCGATAGCTATATTAAACTGGCCGAGTTTTTCATCCCTGGCTATTCTTTAGAAGAAACAATTGTTCAAATGCCTCGAAAATCTGCTCAAGAACAAGTTGAACAAGTTCAGGAAATAAAAGAGATAACTAAAGAAAGGGTAACTGAAGTAGCCCAAGTCACTCAAGTAACTGAAACCATTCAATCAACTGATTTAGCCCAGCTCAATCAAGACATTGATGCTCTTGACCAAAGAATTACCAACTTAGGCAGTCAAATCAGCAGCAAGATAGATTATACCGTCCCTTCTTATGTCCCAACTTATATCCCTTCTTCTGGCTTACAGGTCAGCGGCCACGCTTTACTAACCACTCTTAATGTTACTGGTTCGGGAGCCCTAGGCGGTTCCTTATCTGTCGCTGACAACGCTTCCTTTGGCAATACCAAGGACCAAAATACCACCTTTGATGTTTATTCTGACGCTACTTTTCATGAGAGTGTTAATTTTGACAAATCAGTCAGCGCCAATGCTGGTTTAACTGTCAGTGGCGACATATCAATTGGTAGTGGTGTAACTATTAGCGGTAATGCCACCGCTACTGGCTCTTTAAGCGCTGGTCAATTAGCTGTTGGTAGCGCTTACTGGTTTCCAGCCGCGGCTGGTTCTGACAACCAGATTTTAAAAACAGATGAGAATGGTATTCTGACTTGGCAGGCAGATACAGGCGGCGGTGGCGATAGCGCTTGGGAATATATCTGGGATGGTGCTATTACTCCGACTACTACCAATGCTGGTTTTTATGTAACTGGCTCTTCAACCGTAGCGTCTGATTTTAGAGTAGATGGTTCAGCTACCACTACTAATAATT
>CAZMCO010000017.1:0-8390 GCA_964565215.1 uncultured Candidatus Saccharibacteria bacterium
ACAGCTATCTGAAGCAGAAAAAGACCAAGAAAGTTCGTTTGGAAAAAATAGAGAAGGTCAGTACCCGGTAAATAAGCCGTAATCTTGGGAGAAAAATACCAAAGAAGAGGATATAAAATAAGCAAAGAAATGATTGCGGCAATCACTCCATAAATAGCTCCTTCAATAACAAAAGGACCACGGACAAACCAATTACTCGCTCCGACCAATTTCATTACCTTAATCTCCTTGCGAACGCTGTAAATAGTCAAGCGGATGGTGTTAAAAGTAACTACCACAGCCAGAACAGCTAAGACAATTAAGATGATTAAACCGCTCTGACGAATCGTTCTGGTAATGGAAAACAATCTGGCAATGACCGCTTTATTCTCCAGATAATTAATCTTATCAATAACTTCCTGATACTTGGTTTGATTAAAAAATTCAGCGATAGCTCCGTATTGCGAAGCTGCTTGGGCTTTGATATTTAAGGCCGCTTCCAAAGGATTACTATCTAATTCTTGTAAACTCTGCATTAAAACCTGATTATCTTGATGTTTTTCCTTAAATCTTCTTAAGGCCTCTTCAGCCGAAACATATTCCACGCTGCGAACTTCATTTAGTTTAACCAATTCTTTCCTTGTCTCTAAAATCTTTTCTTCAGAAGTATCTAAATGAAAATAGACGCTAATATCAATTTTGTTCTCTAAGTTAGTTATTAAAGAGTTAACTAAAACATTAACTAATAATAAACTAGTAATTCCAAAAATAGCTAAACTAACCATAGCAATAGCTGCCAGGGAAAGCCATTTATTCCGCCAAAAACTTAACCAACCTGATTTGATAACTCGTATTAAACTAGTAATCATTGTTTATAATATGTATCTTCCTTCTTCCTCGTCTCTAATTACTTTTCCTTTATCTAAAGTAATCACTCGCCTATCCAAACCATTGATAATTTCTCGGTCATGAGTAGCTAAAATAACTGTCGTATCTAATTCATTAATTTTAATCAAAAGACGGACAATTTCCCAAGTATGAAGGGCATCTAAATTACCAGTCGGCTCATCAGCAATGAGAACTTTTGGCCGGTAAGCCAAGGCCCGGGCAATCGCTACTCGCTGCTTTTCACCGCCGGAAAGTTGACTGGGAAAATGCTCGGCTCGTTCTGTTAGATTAATTAATTTTAAAAGCTGGGGAACATCTCGTTCAATATCCTGATTAGTTCGACCACCCACCTCCATGGCAAAAGCAATATTTTCGTAAGCTGTTTTATTAGGCAGAAGCCGGAAGTCCTGAAAAATCATACCAATTTGCCGACGCCAAAGAGGCAAATCTTTATCTTGAATCTGACAGATATCCTGACCGTGCCAAAAAATCTGACCCTGACTAGGAAGTTCTTCTCGAATTAAAAGTTTAATTAAAGTAGATTTACCGGCTCCTGAAGGTCCAGCAATAGAAATAAATTCTTTATCATTGATAACTAAATCAACATTTTCTAAAGCTCGGCAATTAAGAGGATATATTTTTGAAATCTGTTTAAATTTTATCATTTTATCTCTGCTTCAAGGAATTTATTCAACCGACCATCCAAAACTGCCTCGGGATCGCCTGATTTAACTCCTGTCCGATGGTCCTTGACCATTTTATAAGGATGGAGAACATAAGAACGAATCTGACTGCCCCATTCAATAGCTACTGACTGGTCTTTTAATTTGCTTTTTTCTTTTTCTTTACTTTTTAATAAATATTGATGGAGTTTGCTGTAAAGCAAGCTCATGGCTTTCTTTTTATTGGTTCCCTGCAAACGCTCATTTTGACAAGCTGCCACTAAACCAGTCGGCAAATGAGTAATTCTGACAGCTGACTCGGTCTTATTAACATATTGGCCGCCTGGTCCGCTGGCTCGATAAGTGTCAATTCTTAAATCTTCTGGTTTAATAACAATTTCTTTTATTTCTGCCAGTTCAGGTAAGACCTCGACTAAAGCAAAAGAAGTGTGGCGAAGATGGTCAGCATTAAAAGGAGAGAGACGGACTAAACGATGAACACCGGCTTCTCCTTTTAAATGACCGTAAGCATAAGGCGCTTCAATAATTAAAGTAACATTTTTCAAACCAGCCCCTTTGCCTTCTTTGATTTGGAGAACTTGAGCTGGCCAGTTTCGCCCTTGACTATACTTTAAATACATTCGTAAAAGCATTTCTACCCAATCTTGAGCATCTATCCCGCCAGCTCCCGCATAAATTGATAAGATGGCGTTTCGTTTATCGTATTTATCTTTCATTCAGTTACTTTATCATATTTTCTGGTTTAAGTAAATGAGCCCGCGGTCAGATTTGAACTGACGACCTACTCTTTACGAGAGAGTTGCTCTACCACTGAGCTACACGGGCTTGGAGCGGGTGAAGGGAATCGAACCCTCGTCATCTGCTTGGGAAGCAGACGCTCTACCATTAAGCTACACCCGCCTTCGCCCGCCTCTGGCGGGCTAAGGATTAAAGAAATACTCCCACCATTTCCACCAATTAACTTCTTCTTTTTTTATCTCCGGCTGGATTTCCAAAGGTAAATCTTCTGGTGAATCGGATTGAGATAAAATAACTACTTTCTCGCCTGGTTTTTTTAAATTAAGTTTAAGGCGAGCTTCTTTCTCTAAATATGATTCCTCTTTAAAATATTCTAATAGATTAGTCAATTGCTGATTTCTTCCTTCTATGCGTTCAGTTTCTGATTTTAACCTATTAATTTCTTTAGTCAACTGATATTTACGATAACTTTCCCGGCCAACACTGATAGCCAAACCAATTAAAGCCAAAACAATGAAAAATAGAAAAACCTTAGAACCAAGAAGTTTCTTAATGAAATTTTTGCCTGATTGAGTCATTTATGTTATCTTAGAAAAGATGAAAACATCTACTCGACGAAAACTTTTTCGTATGGTTTGGATTATTTTAGCCAGTTTAGTAGTCCTAAGTATGCTTGCTTTTTTGTTAATTCCCCTGCTTTAATCATAGCAGAAAAGGCGCGTCCTTAAAATACATACCCTTTCCATCTTAATTTTAGTGATTAACTATTGTCTAAAGAGCATCGTTGGGCAAGGGTATGTATTTTAAGGACGCGCCTTTAATTACTTTCTTAGGACCTTCAAAAAGACCTCTTGGGGAATACTGACTCGGCCAAACTCCTTCATTTTTTTCTTGCCTTTTTTTTGCTTTTCTAAAAGCTTTCTTTTTCTGGTATAATCGCCGCCGTAAAGACCAGCAATAACATTTTTCTTTAAAGCCCTGATTGTCTGTCGGGCAATAATCCGACCATTAACCATTGCCTGAAGAGGAATAACAAATTGGTGACGAGGAATCAATTTTTTTAATTTATCCACTAAAAATCGGGCCTCTTGATAGGCCTTCTTTTGATGGACAACTCGGGAAAAGGCCTCTATTTTTTCTCCAGCTACTAAAACATCCAATTTAACTAAATCAGCTGGTTGATATCCCATCATTTGATAACTCATTGAAGCATAACCAGCCGTGATATTTTTCAATTGGTCATAGAAATCAACAATAATTTCATTCAAAGGAGCTTGATATTTAACCAAAACTCGTTCCGGACTCAAATATTGGCTATCTTGATATTTGCCTCTGGTCTTGGTCAATAATTTCATCACTTGTCCTAAATATTGACTAGGGCTAACTATCTCTAAATTAACCCAAGGTTCCTTAATTTGATTTCGGCTAACCTGATAACTGACTAAAGGCGAAGTAACTATTAAATTTGAACCATATTCTCTTTTTAGCCGTTCGGAAATTATTTCCAGGTGAAGCATACCTAAAAAGCCGCAGCGAAACCCTCGACCTAATCCCTTAGAGGATTCTGGTTGATACTGCAAAGAGGCATCATTTAATTTTAATTTAGCCAAACCGTCTTTTAATAAATTATAGTCATCAGCTTGGACTGGATAAAAACTGGCGAAAACCATTGATTTGGGTTCTTGATAACCAGACAGGGCTCGTCCCTGAATGACTGTTCCTATGGTATCACCTACCCGACACTGACTAACATCTTTTAAGCCAGTAGCTAGATAACCAATTTCCCCTGCTTTAAGAGAGTCAATTTTGGTCAGCTGGGGTTTAAAAACACCTACTTCAATAACTTCGGCTGCTGCCTTAGAAGCCAGCATGATTATTTTATCGCCTCTTTTAACCTGGCCATCAACTACTCTGATATAAGCAATTGTTCCTTTGTAAGTATCATAATGAGAATCAAAGATTAAAGCCCGTAAGGGGCTTTTTGAATGGCCGGTTGGTTGAGGAATTCTTTTAATAATTGCTTCTAAAACTTTTTCTACATTAGTTCCCTGCTTAGCCGAAATTTTAAGAATATCTTCCTGTTTTATTTTTAACAACTGACTTATTTCTTGAAGAGTTTCTTCTACTGGAGCCTGTTCCAAATCAATCTTATTAACCACTGGAATAATAATTAAATTCTGCTCTTGGGCTAATTGAAGATTAGTTAAGGTTTGGGCTTGAATGCCTTGACTGGCATCAACTAAAAGAAGAGCCCCTTCAACCGCCGCCAAACTGCGAGAAACTTCATAACTAAAATCAATATGGCCAGGGGTGTCTATTAGATTCAAAATGTATCCATCGTATTCCATTCGCACTGGCTGTAATTTAATAGTAATTCCTTTCTCTCTTTCCAAATCCATCATATCCAAAAACTGCTCCCGCATTTTCCTTTGTTCAATGGTCCCGGTCATTTCCAAAAGCCGGTCGGCCAAAGTTGATTTACCGTGATCTATGTGAGAAATTATACAGAAATTACGAATATTTTTCATATAATCTGATTTTTCTTCTCAAGGCAATAAATAATAGAATAAAATAGAAAATACTTCCTACTGAAAAACCTAAAGCCAGGCCTGGTACGCCCATTGATTGAGACAAAATCCAAGCAATAGACAGACGAAAAGCCGTGACCAAAAGCCCGATGATAAACGGAGTCTTGGTGTCTTCAAAGGCGAAAAAGCCGCGTAAAAATAACAGAACCAGGGCTTCAGCGAAAAGACCAATTGAGAAATAAGATAGGGTTTGATAGGTTAGAACAATATCATCAACATTAAAGCGACCAGTGCCTAAAATAATTTGGACAATAGGCTGGCGCAGAATAATAAATAAAGCGGCCGAAGGCAAGGTATAAAAAAGGATTCGACGAGCCGTCCTGGAAAAAGTTTTAACAAAACCAGTGATGTCTTTTTTTTGAGCGGCTTCTGATAATTTAGGAAAAGCCGCCAAGACAAAAGAAATACCAAAAACACCCAAAGGGAAACTCCAAATATTATGAGCTAAGTTATAGACAGTGATGCTGCCAGCGACCAAAAAAGAAGCCAGAACAGTCATTAGCCAAAAATTAATTTGCGAAAGAGCCAAACTCAAAATACGCGGCGGCATTATTTTAAAAATTCTTCTGACCCCCTCAAATCTAAAATCAGCAATTGGCCGCCATCTAAAGCCGCATAAATAAGCGGCCGGAATTTGAATAAACATATGACAGAAAGCGCCTAAAACCACGCCATAAGCCAAACCGAGCAGACCAAAATAATTGACTAAAACCAAAGCGCCGAAAATAATGCCTAAGTTATACATAATCGGGGCTAGAGCATAAACCAGAAAGCGGCGGAAGCTTTGGAGAATTCCGCCAAAAATAGCGCTTAAGCCCAAGAAAAAAGGGCTTAAAAACATAACCCTGGTTAACTGAACGGTTATGGATAATTTTTCTGAAGAAAATCCCGGGGCAACTAATTTCATCAACCAAGGAGTAAAAATTATTAAAAGAGCGCAAACGACCATCAATGACAAAGCCATTAAATTAAGAAGACTATTGGCTAAATACCAAGATTTGTTTTTATCTTTTTGGAGATAACTGATAAAAATAGGGATAAAGCCAGCTGAAATAGCTCCCAAGACCAACAAAGAATAAACTAAATCAGGAATCCGAAAAGCCGCGTAATAAATATCCAATTCATCGCCAGCGCCAAATTGGCCGGCTAAAATCCTATCACGAAAAAGACCTATTATTCGGCTAACCAAAGAAGCGGCTCCTAAAATAACAGCCGCTGAAGCAATGGTTTTTGCTTGACTATTGAAAAATTTATTGAACATTAAAATTCAAAGGTTGCTCCTAAAAATCTATCTATGCTTAAATCAGTATCTAAATTCAAATTATCCGGATACTGCCAAGATATTCGCCAATCAGCTGGAAACTTCAATTGATGCTTAAACTGACTAGCTAAACTGCCGGACTGCTTCTGAATTAACAAACTATAACTATCAGTTGATTTAGTCAAATCAATCTTAAAAGGCAGTTTATATTGATAAGTCAAAGTGACTGTTTTTCCAGGACTAACATAAAGCCAATTAGCAAAAACTGTTTTGTTATTTTCTTCAAAAATATGAGTGCCGGTTTTGGAATCAACAACCATTTTGCTTTCAATCGCCTCAACCAAAGGGTCTGTTTTAAAACCCTGCTTTTGATAATCAATTGGCGGTTGGTAAGTTTCTATGGTCTGTCCTTGGGCCGAAAGCAGTTGGCTGCCTAAGGGCAGATAGACCCTTAAATAATTAGCATTGACTCGATTCCACCAATCATATTCAAAATGACCGCCTTGATGCTGGCGCTTAATGGTTAAAGTATCAATAATTGAACCATCGGGTTGAATTTCCGCTTGATGCTGGATTGATTCCTCAATCACCTTATCTGTTTTATAGCCACTAATATTAGAAGAGACGACACTTAAATAATCTTTATCCGTCTCTAAAAGCTGGCCAGACCAGCCTTCTTCAATAGGTAATTTTTCTAAGGAGTTATCTTTAAAATAAATTAAGATGTGCTTTTCTTTGAGACAGTCAAAAATAATTTCCAAGGCCTCTCTTTTTTCCGAAGAAGAAAGTTGACTCAATTTTTCAATGAACAAAGGAGCTAAATCAGCTAAAATCTTCTTAGGCTGATTAAGTTCTTGGTCATAATTAATTTCTACTTGGTATTGAATTAATTCAACAAAGTTTTCAGGAGTTAAAGTCAGGCCATATTCAGGCATAGCCAAGGGACCAGTTAATTTCATCAGACGTTCAATAACCGTTGGCGTAAAACTAATTACTCCATCAACTGTCGGCCCGCCGGTTTTCTCATAAAACCAAGTTATTTTTTCAGCTGAAGTGGGAAAATCAGCAAACCAATTAGCATCGTGCATTGACCAAGCCGTGCTTATTTTCTGGATAGGGCGAGGCGGAATAATTTTCTCCCGCAATTGACCATCAGCATTGAAAATCCCTTCAATAAAAAGTTTTTTTATTTCTCCTTTATCTAGAGTAAGTAGACCATAAGTGCCAATAAAACCGCCGGTGGCTCGCATTTCACTATTGTTTTGGAAAAGCAATAAATATTGACGGGGATTATTATGACCTAAAATACTTAAAAGAATATTTGAATAATCTACCGCCTGACTAAGTATTTCTTCAACTAAAGGTAATTTTACAGCCAAAGAAGCAATTGACTCTTGAATATCGGTTGGCAGGGATTCAATCTTAACTTGTCTTAATTCTTGATTAGCTAATCTAATCCCGGCTAAGGCCTGATTTAAATTAACTTGACTAAATATATTCACCATTGAGGCCAAATTATGACCAGCTTGAGCTAAATTCTCACCTACTTTGACTAAATGACTACCTGAAGAAACTAATGAGCCGCCGGGCAATCGTTCTAAAATACCTAAAGTCAATTGACCTAATTTCTTAATTTCCTTCTCGGTCTGAAGAAAATCTAAATGAGCTAAAGTAAAATTTTGGGCGGCTGTCTGCCAATCAGCTTGCTCTAATAATTCTTGAGCCGATAAAAGATTCTGGTAAGCAGATAAACCACTACTTAAAACATCTTCTTTAATAGCTAAACTTTGACTGACCCAAGCGGCTCCTGGGATAATCAAAGAAATTAAAAGACCAGTTATTAAAAAACCAAGAAAGCCCTTCTTGGTGGTTTTTCTAGGAGACTGACTACTAAAACTTTTTACTTGAGAATAATCTTGAGTAGCCACTTCCGGAAAATAAAAATCCTCTAAAAGAGTAATTGGTTGTTCAATCGACGCTTTCTTTGGCAGAGTATCAATTGCCTCAATGGCATCCAATTCAGCTAAAATTTCTTCCTTAGTTGGCAATTCTTCTGAATAAGGCAAGTCCTTTTTTACTTTTATGGCCTTTTTTCTTTGTTGATTTTCTCTTTTGGTTTTTCCTTCTCTTAAATCTAAAACTGTTTCTATTTTTTTTATTTTTTCTATATCCAAATTACCCCACTTGTTAACCGGCCGCACATCGAATAAAGCAGTTAAGATACGAGATTTATTTTTCTCCATACGACAAAAG
>CAZMCO010000018.1:0-4954 GCA_964565215.1 uncultured Candidatus Saccharibacteria bacterium
CAGGCTGAATATCAGGCAGTTATTTTTGCCTTAAAAAAAATCAAACTTCTTTTTAGCAAGAAAAAAGCTAAAACAATGAAAATTGAGATTTGCTTGGATAGCGAGTTAATTGTCAAGCAGTTGAATCATCAGTATAAAATCAAGGAAAAAGACCTCCAGTTATTATTTCTTAAGGTTTGGAATTTGATTTTGGATTTTGGCCAGGTTAATTTTAAACACATTCCCCGTCAGCAGAATAAAGAAGCTGACCGATTAGTCAATCAGGCATTAGATGAGCAAGAACAAATTTCAGTTTTACCCGGCCTTTAGTCCTCTTGACATTTGGTTTAAACAGGACTATACTTAGAATAGTCCAAGTAAGTGAGACAGTCAGTCGCCTTATTAGGCGGCAGGAAAGTCCGGGCACCTGCAAAGGTCTAACCTTTGCAAAGTGGCAGTGGGTAACGCCCACCGTTCGTGAGAATAGGGAAAGTGCCACAGAGACAATGCTTCTCCATTTTAGGGGTACTCTCCTAAAAAGGGGTAAAGGTGAAAAGTGAGGGAGTAAGACCCCTCTTTCCCGCCAGGAATGGCGAGGAATGGTAAACCCTACCTGGTGCAAGAGCAAACCATCCGCCTTAGGCGGGTGATGAAAAGTAGCTCGCTTGAGCTTCTTGGCAACAAGAGGCCCAGATAGATGACTATCCAAGACAGAACCCGGCTTATAGCTTGCTTGGGCTTTTTTAATCCAAAGGCCGTGCCTCAAATGTAGGAACCTTTTGCAAAAGGTTCTACATTTGAGGCACGGCCTTTAAGTTCTCCTTGATTTTTTCCCAAAAATTCATTAGAATTAAACTGATGAAAAAGACAGAACTCATTTTTACCTCAATTTTAGTCCCCTTAGATTTTTTAATGCTTTTAGGGGCTGCTTTGGCCACTTATTTTTTACGGACAAGTCCTTGGCTGGCCCAATATCGGCCAGTTCTTTTCCATCTGAATCTTCCTTTTACTCGGTATTTTATTTTAGTTATTGGTGTTTCTATCTTTCTTTTGATTATTTTTGCCTTGGTTGGCCTTTATAAGATTAAACCTAGCCGGCCTTTTTTAGAAGATTTTTTTAAGGTTATTATTGGTCTTTCGGCTGGCATTATTGTTTTGGTTTTTTATATCTTTCTCCGCCGCGAATGGTTTGATTCCCGCTTCCTTATTTTGGTCGGCTGGCTGATGGCCATTGTCTTTGTTTGTTTTGGCCGCTTTTTAGTCAATCAATGGCAGAAATATTTAATGAAAAAATATCATTTTGGCATTCAACGAGTCTTAGTCGTTGGTCAAGACGGCATTAGTCAAAAAGTCGTTCAAAATATTAAAGAACAAACCGAGCTGGGTTATTTTTTAGTCGGTAATTTAATTAAACCTGATCTTGAAGAAATTAAAGCTAAGGTTAAGAATCCAGGCGCTGAAGAAATAATTTTAGCTGATCCTGATTGGCCCAGAGAAAAAATTTTAGAGTTAGTTGATTTTTGCGAAGAAAACCATTTGGTTTTCAAGTTTGTTCCTAATCTTTTCCAAACCTTGACCAGTAATACCTCCGTTGAAACATTAGGTAATTTGCCAATTGTTGAATTAAAGAGAACTGCCTTAGATGGTTGGGGGAAAATTATTAAACGGTTGATTGATTTTATTGGCGCTTTCTTTGGTTTGATTTTATTAAGTCCATTTTTTATACTAATTACTTTTATTATTAAATGGGATTCAACTGGACCAGTTCTGGTTAAATTGAAAAGAATCAGCCAGAACAGGGAATTTGAACTTTACAAATTTCGTTCAATGATTAAGGAGGCAGAGGAAATGAAAGAAAATTTATGGGCTTATAATGAAAGGCAAGATGGTCCTCTTTTTAAGATAAAGAATGATCCTCGAATTACTAAAGTTGGTCAAATTTTGCGAAAATATCGGATTGATGAATTACCTCAACTGATTAATGTCTTCAAGGGAGAGATGAGTTTAATTGGACCACGGCCTCATCAGCCGGATGAAATAATTCAATATCAGAAACATCATAAAAAAGTTTTAGCTATTAAAGCGGGGATGACTGGCTTTGCCCAGGTTAGCGGTAGTTCTGATTTGCCATTTGAAGAAGAAATTAAATTAGATACTTACTATGTGGAAAATTGGTCCTTGTTAATGGACTTAAAAATCTTTTTAAAAACTTGGGTTGTTTTATTGAGGGATAGATCGGCCTGTTAAAAAAAAGCATGAAAGTTGCTTTAGTTCATGATTATCTCAATCAATACGGAGGGGCTGAGAGGGTATTGGAAGCTTTTTGCCAAATTTTTCCTCAAGCGCCGATTTATACCCTGCTTTATGATAAAGAGAGAACTGGCTGGGCTTTTGCCGACCGTCGTATCCAGACATCTTTTTTACAAAAAATACCTTTGCTTAAATCTCATCATCGCCCCTTTTTAATGTTAATGCCTTTAGCCATTGAGCAATTTGACCTTTCTCAATATGATTTAGTTCTTTCTGATTCAGCCAGTTATGCTAAAGGAGTGATTACTTCGCCAAAGACGCTTCATATTTGTTATTGTCATACGCCAATTCGCTATGCCTGGGATGATTCTCATAAATATATTGAAGAATTCGGTTATCCTGGTTTAGTCAAAAAGTTCATTCCCTTTTTTATGAATTATATTCGGCTTTGGGACGAACAAGCGGCTCAAAGAGTTGATCAATTCATTGCTAATTCACAATTTGTCGCCCAGCGGATAAAAAAATATTATCATCAGGATTCAGAAGTTATTCATCCGCCAGTTAAAACCAATCTGTTTTATCTGGCTGACCGACCTGATAAATACTTTTTAATGGTCGGTCGTTTTTTACCCTATAAACGATTTGATTTAGCTATTGAGTCCTTTAATCAATTGGGCCTGCCTTTAAAGATTATTGGCGACGGACCAGAGAAAAAGAAATTACAAAAAAAAGCTAAGTCAAATATAGAATTTATTGGTTTAGTTTCTGATGAAAAGCTGAAAGATTACTATGCTCATTGCCAGGCCTTTATTTTTCCTCAAGAGGAAGATTTTGGCATTACAGCCGTTGAGGCCATGGCGGCTGGCCGACCAGTTATTGCTTATCAGGCTGGCGGCGCTTTAGAAATTGTTCAGCCAGGAATAACTGGTCTATTTTTTAAAGAGCAGACCACAGATTATTTAATAGAAGCCTTGAGAAACTTTAAATTAACTGACTTTGACCCCAAGCTTATCAGAGAAAAGGCCAGGGAGTTTGACCAAGAAAGATTTAAAGAGAAAATTAGAGAGTTTATACTAAAGGTGCGTCCTTAAATTCTATGACCATTGGCATTGACATTAGAGTTTTGGCTCGGGGAGTAAGAACCGGCGTAGAAGAATACACGATTAATCTTCTCTCACATCTTTTGCCCCGGGAGCCAAAAATTAACTATCGGTTTTTTTACAATGCCTATCAGAAAGCCAAGTTAAATCACTCTTGGCTTTCTTTAGCTAATGTTGAGCTAAGAGATTTTAGAATACCTAATCGTCTTTTTTTTATTTCATCTCGTTATCTTAATCAGCCCAAGATTGATAAATTACTCAAAGGCGTTGATGTTTATTTCAACCCTCATTTTTTTATCGCCCCTTTATCGCCTAGATGTAAAAAAATAATCACTTTTCATGATTTATCTTTTGCCCGTTATCCTTATTTTTTCTCTTGGCGCAAAAGAACTTGGCAAAGATTTTTAATGAATGCTCAACAAGAAGCCCAACAAGCAGATAAAATTATTGCTGTTTCTCAATCAACTAAAAATGACTTGATTAATCTTTATGGGATTGCCCCGAAGAAAATAAAAGTGATTTATTCGGGAGTAGGCCATCAATTCAAGCCGATAAAAAATATTAAAAATAGATATAATCTGCCAGATAAATTTATACTTTACTTTGGCACTATTGAACCGCGCAAAAATCTAATCGGCTTAATTAAGGCCTTTGAATTATTAAGAGATAAGCAGGTGGTAAAACTGGTTATCGCCGGAGCCAAGGGCTGGCTTTATCAAGATATTTTTCAGGCCGCTCAAGAATCAAAATATAGCCAGGATATAATTTTTACTGGCTTTATTGAAGAAGCCGATAAACCAGCTCTTTATAACTTAGCCCAGCTTTTTGTTTACCCCAGCTTTTTTGAAGGGTTTGGTTTTCCTCCTTTAGAAGCTATGGCTTGCGGCTTGCCGACAGTTGTTTCTCATACTTCTTCTTTACCTGAAGTAGTTGGTCAAGGGGCTTTAATGATTGACCCTTATAATATCGATGAACTGGCTTGGGCCATGGAAACAGCTTTGACTGATAATAGCTTAAGAAAACAACTTAGCCAAAAAGGCATTAACCAGGCCAAAAAGTTTTCCTGGTCAAAGTGCGCTAAAGAGACATTAAAAGTAATAATTGAATAAAAAAATGAAAATTGGCATTGACGCTCGTTTTTACGGGCCGAAACAAAAAGGATTAGGCCGCTATGTCCAGAAATTAGTTGATAATCTAGAGAAAGTTGATTTGAATAATCAATACATTATTTTTTTAAGAAAAGAAAACTGGTCTGAATATCAACCGACTAATTCTAACTTCAAAAAAGTTTTAGCTGATTATCGCTGGTACGGTTTAAAAGAGCAATTGCTGATGCCTTTTAAGATTTGGCAGGCCAAAGTTGATTTAATGCATTTCCCTCATTTTAATCTGCCCATTTTTTGTTTTAAACCATTTGTGGTAACTATTCATGATTTGGTCTTAAGGAAATTTCCCACCCGGCGGGCTTCTATGCTTAACCCATTTTTATACTGGCTGAAAAATTTAGCTTATCGTTTAGTTGTTTTTTTGGCTGTCAAAAGAGCTAAAAAAATTATTGCTGTTTCTAATTATACTAAAAAAGATATTTTGAAGTATTTTAGAGTTAGGCCAGAAAAAATAAAGGT